>MHDW01000203.1:5618-8055 GCA_001803645.1 Nitrospirae bacterium GWC2_42_7
ATGACCTGGAATATGAAAAGACCAGGTCAATTAAAATATTTATTGAATTGTTTAAGAGAGGACATAATTGTTCTTTGTTAATATTGACATCGAAAAATGCACGGGTTGCGGAGACTGCATCTATATCTGTGTTGTCCAGGCATTTCGGCTAGGTTCTGAAGGAAAGATAGATCCTTATCAGGCAGGTAAATGCGTAGGATGTATGGGCTGTGTTGAGATATGTCCGATGAGCTGTATTGAGGTTATTGAAACCTAAAGAAGCGGGCATATTGCAATATGCCCCTGCAATTGATTTTCTTATGCTGCCTCTGTCTTTTTCCTCTTCTTCTCTGCTGCAGCTGCAAATACTTCCTGAGCATTAAAAGTACCATCGATCGACTGGGTTGGGCACTTCGCCGTACAAATTCCGCATCCGATACATTTATTCTTGTCTATCACATGCAGTTTTTTCAGTTCACCTGACGGTGCATCAACAGGGCAGACCTTTGAGCATATCTGGCATCCTATACAGCTATCAAGCACAAAAGCCTTTGAACGCGCATGGATAAAATCTGTAATAGCCTTTGTTGGGCATTTTGAAACACAGAGTCCGCATATTCTGCATTTATCAATGTCTATCTTCGACAAACTACTGGCAACAGAAGGTGCGTCAAACGGACAGACCTTTGCGCATATGCCACAGCCAATACATCCTATATCACAGTGTTTCTTTGTTTCCCCGCCCTTGTCCTTTGAATGGCAGGTAACAAGTACCATCTTTGAGGCAGGCAGGACTTCTATCACCTTTGTCGGGCATGCAGTCTCGCATTTCCGGCAGCCTGTGCATTTTGTTATGTCAATGAACGGCAGGTTATCATCTTTCATTGTTATTGCGCCGAATGGGCAAACCCTTGAACAAGTGCCATATCCAAGACATCCGTACCTGCATGCCTTATCACCGCCTCCGGCAAGTATCGCAGCCCTGCAATCCAGAACTCCTTCGTACTTGAATCTCTTTTTCGATTTTGATAATCCGCCCTGGCACATTATCCTGGCAAACTGAGGCTCCTTGATCTCTGCCTTTTTCCCGGTGATCAATGCAACAGCCTCTGCGCCCTTAGCGCCGGCAGGTATACAAAGATTTGGAGAAATATCAGGGTTTTTGACAACAGCCTCAGCGTATTGCTCGCATCCCGCGTAACCGCATGCTCCGCAATGAGCATGGGCAAGGACGTCCAGAACCTTTTCCACCCTGGGGTCTGTCTCAACAGCAAAACGTTTAGCAGCAAAGGCTATACACAGACCAAACACAGTTCCCATTCCGGCGAGAAAGACAAGAGTCCATTTGATAAGGGGAATAATGTCTACCTTCTCCTTCCCTTCAACTCCACCGCCGACTCCGGCGTAAACTACAGTTGAGCAGCTGAGCAGCAGAACAGCAGTAAGTACGAATATCTTTATAAATTTCCTATTGTTCATTATCCTGATTACTCCTTTTACATTTCATGCTTTATAACGTAATCAATCCTGAAAAACCTGTAAAAGCAAGCGCTATGAGTCCGGTTATCATAAAGGCCATGGGCAGACCCCTAAATGGAGCAGGCACATCAGCCAGTTCGAGTTTTTCGCGTATGCTTGCCATTATTATAAGCGCAAGTGCAAAACCAAGACCAGAACCAAGTCCGAATGCAAGGCTCTGGATAAATGTATATTTCTCACCTGCATTGATCAAAGGAACTGCCAATATTATGCAGTTAGTTGAAATAAGGGCAAGATAGATACCCAGCTTATAATATAGTCCGGGTGAGACCTTTCTCATTATGGTATCAGACACCTGTACCAACCCTGCGATTATTCCGATGAAGACAATGATCTCAAGAAAAGTGATCTCAAGCGGCACTAATACCTGAGTGAAAACAACCCAGCTTAGGGCTGCGCTTATCATCATGACAGATGTAAAGGTAATACTCATACCTACAGCAGTCTCCATCTTCTTTGAGACACCGAAAAAGATACAGAGTCCGAGGAACCTTGTAAAGACAAAATTATTTATTAACGATGCTGATATTATCAGCTCAAATAGTTTAGTGAATTCGCTGTTCATCTATCCTCCTCCTTTAATGCGAATGGGCCTTTTTTGAATATTTTGAATCAATCCAGTTAAATGCTGCCATTAGAATTCCGACTGCAAAGAACCCGCCTGCAGGCAACACCATAATTAAAAGCGGTTTTGTCTCCATTAATTTCCAGACATATGTTGTTGCCAGTCCGGTTGGGATAGTAAGGGTTGCCTTACCTAGCAGCTCCCTGAAGAAACTGATGACTGTTAGCGCAAATAAAAAACCGATGCCCATTCCGAGACCATCTGCCATTGAAGGAAGTATCTTGTTCTTGCTCGCAAACATTTCAGCCCTCGCAAGGATAGAGGCAAAAGCAACAATAAGTGCTACATAAAGAC
>MHDW01000203.1:8085-11912 GCA_001803645.1 Nitrospirae bacterium GWC2_42_7
CAGCCATCATAAGCTGAGTCACAGTAACCCATCCTGAGATGACCAGCATGAATATAGGCAGCCTGACTTTGGGATGGATCACATTTCTCATCGCTGAAATCGTAAGATTCACCATCACCTGAACAAACAGAACGGCAAGTCCCATGAATATCCCGTTCTTCAAATTGTTTGTGACCGCAATTGAAGGACAGAGGCTGAGGGCAAGTTTGAAGATCGTATTTTCCTTAACAATACCATTTAAAATTAATTCTTTCAGATTAGTGTTGTTGCTGGACATCTGAATTGCCTCCTTCCCTGACTGTCTTTATCAGAAATGCAACACCGTTTTTTACAGCGTCTTCAGTGACTGCACGGCTTGATATGGTTGCGCCAGAAATAGCCTGTATGTTTTCCTTGGTATCACCTTTAATAACTTTGAGATGCTCAAGGCTCTTGCCTTTGAACTGGTCTTTGAAACTCTCGGCCTCGATCTCATCACCCAGTCCCGGAGTCTCCTGGTGCCCAAGTATGTTGATCTTAAGCACTTTAAAGTCCTTGTCAACAGCTATAAATGTGTTGATGTAACTCGAATATCCTTTGCCAAAAGACTGTATTATATAACCAATCGTGTCGCCGCCTTTTTTGGATATAAAATATTTCGCATGTTTGTCGTGAATAGACCATTCACCCAACTTATCATTTGTATCCGCCTCAGGCATAAGCAGCTTTAAAGCCTTTTTCTCGGCCTCTTCATTATTTCTGTATATCTTTGGAGAAGCATTCGCAAATACAAACGCAAGGATAAATCCTCCTATCAGATAAATAATAACAAGGTTTATGGTTATCTTTAATATATCTTTGCCTGTCATTTCGGGCCCTCCTTTGCCTTGACCGGTTTGACAGCTCCGAATATTTTTGTCTTAAAACTCCGGTCTATGAGGGGCGCGAAACAGTTCATTATGAGTATCGCAAACATAACGCCTTCAGGATAACCACCCTTAAGCCTTATCAACATAGTAAGAAATCCGCATCCTACTCCGAAGAGTATCTGCCCTTTTTTGACAGTAGGACATGTTACATAATCAGTTGCCATAAAGAATGCTCCTAGGAGCATGCCTCCGCTCATAAGATGAATAAGCGGGTCTCCTGCGAACAATTCCCCTTTTGCGCCGAATATCCATGCTATAACAGCAGAGGTACCAATGAAGGACATTGGTATGTGCCATGTTATATATCCCCGGAATAAGAGAAACAAACCCCCGATTATCAGTGCAATCGCCGAGGTCTCACCTATTGAACCAGCAGTGTTGCCTGTAAGAAGATGCTGGTAAAGGCCCATCTTATCTCCGAATATCTCTATTAATTTTACAAGGCCCTCTTCTTTAAGAATTCCAAGCGGAGTGGCTGTTGTCTTTGCATCCATAGTAAGAATTGCTGCTGTAGGCTCTGTCCATATAGTCATAAGCCTCGGAAAAGATATTAGCAAAAAAGCCCTGCCGATAAGCGCTGGGTTAAATACATTAAATCCAAGCCCGCCAAACAACTGCTTTGTGATTATTATCGCAACAAAAGAACCAACAAGCGGAATGTAAAAAGGCACGGATGCAGGCAGGTTAAGGCCGAGCAGAAGACCGGTAAGAAAGGCACTGCCGTCATTTACCATGATCTTTTTCTTGAGAGCCTTCTGATAAATATATTCAGACAGCATTGAAGCGATTATACAAAGCGCTATTGTTATCGCTGCCCTCATTCCGAAAAAATATACGCCTGCCAGTGTTGCAGGAAGCAAAGACAAGTTCACTGTCCACATTATCCTGCTCGTGGACTCCTCACTCTTTATATGAGGGCTTACTGATACTATTAATTCATGTTCTTTCTTTACAGGCTCCATTAAACCTCCAAACTAACAAATAGGTTTAGGTTAAGGTAAAGGTTAAGAAAAGACTCAACCTTAGCCTCAGCCTCAACCTGCATTTTCATGGTTTTGTCTGCGACTTAGCAAGTCTCACAAACTGCACAATAGGCCTTTTCGAAGGACATACATAAGTGCACGACCCGCATTCAAAACAGTCAAAGAGATTGTATTCCTTTGCTTCTTCATAAAAGCCTTTTTCAGAATATATGCTTAACATTGAAGGGATAAGACCCATCGGGCAGGCATCTATACACCTTCCGCATCTTATACACGGGCCATAATCCCCAGAATGAGTGACCTCTGCTTCAGGCAGCACAAGAATACCTGATGTCCCCTTGGTTACAGGCACATCAAGCGAAGAAATTGCGAAGCCCATCATCGGGCCCCCTGAAATAACCTTGCCGACACCGTCTTTAAACCCACCGCATTCTTCGATCAGATCGGCAACTTTTGTTCCTATCGTAACCATAAGATTTTTGGGCTCTTTTATACCTTCACCTGTGACAGTAACAATTCTTTCTATCAAGGGCTTGCCATATCTTGCTGCTTCGTATATTGCGATAGTGGTTCCAACATTATGTACTACAACGCCAACATCCATAGGCAGGCCAGGAGGTGGTGGAACTTCTCTTCCGAGAATTGCCTTTATCAGCATCTTTTCCGCTCCTTGAGGATATTTAACCTCAAGTGCATGTACTTCAATGCCGGATTCACCCGCCACAGCCTCTTTCATCTTTGAGATTGCATCAGGCTTATTGTTCTCAATGCCTATATATCCTTTTTTGACTCCAAGCACTTTCATCAGAACCTTAAGGCCTTCAACAATATCCTTCGGTCTTTCGAGCATCAGCCTGTAATCTGCTGTCAGATACGGTTCACATTCAGCCCCATTTATCAGCACAGCATCTATAGGTTTCTCCTTTGGAGGAGAGAGCTTTACAACTGCAGGAAAAGTAGCGCCCCCCATGCCGACTATGCCGGCTGCCTTTATCTTTTCCTTGAGCTCTGCAGCCGGGAGATCCATATAATCAGGTGCATCCTTCAGAGCAGTCCATTCCTCTTTCATATTATTCTCTATTACAATCGAGTTGACCATCCTGCCCATAGCATTCGGGAACTCGGCTATTGCGATGACCTTCCCTGAAACAGAAGAATGAACAGGGGCTGAAACAAAACCACCCGGCTCACCAACGATCTCACCCTTCTTAACTTCCTGTCCTATTGAGACCAGAGGTTTACATGGAGCTCCAATATGCTGGCTTAACGGAATTACAACAATAGAGGGCTGTTTTATTGAGGTGATAGGACTATTTGCTGCTAAAACCTTTTTGTCCGGCGGATGTATGCCACCTTTAAATGTCGCAAGACCCATTTGAAGATTTCCTCCTTGGGAAATTGTGAGTCGAAAAAACGATATTTTATACCAATCTTGGGCTTGTTATGTCAAGTGCCGAAAAGTTAAAAAGGCATTTTCTTTAAATATTTCCCTAACTTTCATGTCCTTACAGGGGAAAAATCCCATACCCCCCCCTGCCGCAGACTCCTGTAAGTTACAGGCTGAAAATTTCTTGTAAGAGAAAGACCGACAACCGAAATAGCCGGAAGATTACAAAAAAAAAGGACTTTTGCTGATTGTATTATGCCACTCCTTTAGATATTATTAAATCTGGAAATACTGGAATATCAGACCATAAGGAGGAACACTATGTCAAAAAGGCTGGACTACTACAAAAACCATCAAGAACAAGAAGATACAGGCCTTGCACATAGCGAATTTTCGGAAGACTCAGAAACATCCTGGGAAGATAATGAGAACATGCACCAAAAATCCTCTGAAGACGATAAAGCAGAATTTGTAAACACAGAACATGAACCGCTCAGAATGTATCTTAGGGAAATGGGGACTATCCCACTTCTGAAAAAAGAAAAAGAG
>MHDW01000204.1:0-1145 GCA_001803645.1 Nitrospirae bacterium GWC2_42_7
TCTCTATGCACTGATGCAGCATGACCTGAAAAGACTTCTTGCGTATCACTCTGTAGAGAATATCGGGATAATACTGATCGGTATAGGCCTTTCCATGATATTCACTTCTTTCAATCTCCCGATGCTGGCAGCACTTGCTCTTATCGCCGGACTTTATCACACATTTAATCATGCCATGTTCAAGGGACTGCTCTTTATGGGGGCAGGCGCTGTGCTTCACGCTACACAGGAAAGGAATATGGAGGAAATGGGCGGGCTTATTCACAAGATGCCATGGACAGCAGCCCTTTTTCTTATAGGCTGTATTTCTATATCAGCGCTTCCACCGTTCAATGGCTTTGTATCTGAGTGGCTTACATTCCAGGCTTTTCTGCTTTCGCCTTCACTTCCCGCACCCCTTGTGAAATTACTTATGCCTTTAGGTGCAGCACTCCTTGCACTTACCGGTGCACTTGCTGCAGCCTGTTTTGTAAAGGCCTTTGGTGTCACTTTTCTGGGCCATTGGCGAGGCCATTCCCATCATAATGTTCAGGAAGTGGACTGGTTTATGCGCTCAGGCATGATTATGACGGCTGTCAGCTGTTTATGTCTCGGGATATTTCCAACACTTGTCATAGAATGGATGGATATTATACCTGAGCAGCTGGTAGGTTCGAAACTAAGTTCGTCAGCAGGCGCTTACGGGTGGATGTGGCTTACGCCTATAGCTCATGAACGTGCATCATATTCCGGACCTGTTGTATTGATCGGTTTTATATTGATCTTTGCTCTGGCCTATTTAATTCTCCATGTAAAGTCAGGAAAGATACGCAGAGTGCCGATCTGGGACTGCGGATTCGAAAAAATAACTTCAAAGATGCAGTACAACGCCACATCGTTTGCAATGCCCATCAGAAGAATATTCGGATTTCTCTTTAACATAAAGGAACATGTCAGGCTGTCGCCGCAGTCTGCTCACCCGGCTTTTCCAGTAAGGTTGTATTACCATCTTCGGGTGAGGGACCGTTTATGGGGCTGGATATATAGACCTATCATCTCGGTCAGTTTCTGGTTATCGCGCAGGGTCGGCAATCTCCAACGCGGCCGCATACAGACCTATCTGATATATTCATTCATAACAATAATTGTACTGTTGGTATTTGTGC
>MHDW01000204.1:1198-1522 GCA_001803645.1 Nitrospirae bacterium GWC2_42_7
TGGGTGAGGATGCTGAAATGCTGGTCTCAGGGGAGGTCATCTGCCAGTATATTTCAACCTTACAGAGACCTTTCGAAATTGTTTTACAAAGATGTTATCCTTGCTGAAAATGCATCGTGGATATTCCGTTTTACTCCGTATCTTGTTTTTTGCACTGCTGTGCTTGCCGGAGGTATCATTCCTATCTTGTCCATCGACCTGCCGCTTGCTCCGACTGCTGATGTCATAGTTCTTGTAGCACTTTTTGCGATCGCGCGCTTTTTTACAGCACTTGCGGGTATGGACATAGGCACTGCCTTTGGGGGCATGGGATCAAGCCGTGAA
>MHDW01000204.1:1533-1730 GCA_001803645.1 Nitrospirae bacterium GWC2_42_7
TTCTCTGGCAGAGCCGGCAATGCTCATGTCCATATTTACTGTATCTCTGGCGAACAAGTCGACCTCGCTTTCCCATATAATTCAGGCCATATACAGCGGACAGTCGGTTTTAAGACCGTCGCTTGCGTTTGCGTTCTTTGCCTTTATCCTGATCACACTTGCGGAAACAGGGAGAGTGCCTGTTGATAACCCTGCCA
>MHDW01000204.1:1774-13371 GCA_001803645.1 Nitrospirae bacterium GWC2_42_7
TTCTTTTTGTGATGCTTGGAATCGCATGCTTTTCACCATGGGGAATTGCAGAAAGCAGCAGCCTGAACGAAATAACCAGGGCTTTTATTTTTATGCTGCTTAAACTGGGCGTTGTGGGTATAGGTCTTGTATTGATAGAAACAGGTCTGGCAAAGATGAGGCTCTTCAGATTAACCGAGTTCCTGGGAGCTGCTTTTTTGCTGGCCACCCTCGGAATGCTGGCTTATTTTATTCTTGATTGAAATGAATATACAGATAGCATCACATATCAATGGTTTTCTTTCGGCATTCGTGCTGCTGACCGCTTTTGCTATGCTTGCTCAAAGAAGGGTCTATGGCCTTATACATCTTTTTACATGGCAGGGGCTGTTCCTTTCTATCAACACTGCTTTAGTCGGCTATGTTGCGGGCAAACACCATCTCTACATATCATCGCTTTTGACCCTGTCGTTGAAGGTTGTACTTCTTCCATATATTTTGCATGTCCTTATAGTTCGGCTGAAGATCAAGAAGGAAGTAGAGACGGTCATGAATGTCCCATTGACTATGCTTATCGGTATAGCTCTCGTGATATTCTCTTACCATCTGACAGCTCCTGTGCGTGAACTTTCGACCCTGATAACACGGTCGACGCTGGCGATCGCACTTGCAACAGTATTGATCGGGCTTCTTATGATGATAACGAGGAGACATGCTGTCACTCAGATCATAGGTTTCCTGGCGATGGAGAACGGCCTTTTCCTTGCTGCAACAAGCGCAACATACGGGATGCCTCTGGTAGTGGAGCTGGGAGTAGCGCTCGACATTTTGATCGCGGCATTTATTTTCGGGATCTTCTTTTTCCATATCCATACAACCTTTGACAGCCTTGATGTTGAGAAAATGGCGAGACTGAAGGAAGGGGACTGACAGTGATAATTCTTATTTTGCTTGGCGTCCCTCTTTTTGCAGCAGCAGCGCTGGCATTTGTCGGCGACAGGAAGCTTGCCCCTGAGATAAATATCCTGGGATCTGCGGCGACTTTTATTGCGGGTATCGGGCTCGCATTGCAGGTTTACGAACATGGGCCGTTTATGGCAGGAGGGAAATTCTTTTTTGTTGACGCCTTTAATGTTTATCTTGCTGTCCTGACCTCATTTGTATCAATGACTACCGCAATTTTCAGCCGGAGATACATGCGGAGGGAAAGGGAACACGGAAGAGTAGGGCATATCGGTATGCGTTTCTACCATGCCATGTTCCAGGTCTTCATTTTTGCAATGCTTCTCTGTCTTTTAACGAACAATATCGGCATATTGTGGATAGCCATGGAACTGGCAACATTATCTACTGTCCTGCTGGTCTCTCTATACCGGACACCTACTGCTATCGAAGCTGCATGGAAATATTTTATCCTCTGCGGCGTAGGTATTGCGCAGGCGCTCTTTGGAACAGTCCTTCTTTATTTTGCGGCTGAAAAAGTTCTGGGTGAAGGAGGAGATGCTCTGCTCTGGACAAATCTCAGCCAGGTCAGCGACAAGCTTGAGCCGACAGTCCTTACTCTGGCTTTTGTCTTTCTAATGGTAGGGTATGGAACTAAGGTAGGGCTTGTGCCGCTGCACAACTGGCTGCCTGATGCTCACAGCGAAGGGCCTACTCCGATCTCAGCCGTACTTTCAGGTCTGCTGCTGAATGTTGCTCTGTATGCCCTTGTGAGATGCAAAGTCCTTGTTGACGGCTCTACACATACTCATCAGGCAGGGAATATCATGATGGGGTTTGGTCTTCTATCGATACTTGTAGCGGCTTTTTCTCTCCTAAGACAGAAGGATATTAAGCGCATGTTTTCATATTCATCAATTGAGCATATGGGAATAGCAACTTTTGCATTCGGCCTCGGTGGTCCCATAGCCACATTTGGAGCCCTGCTTCATATGCTTGTTCACAGCCTTGCAAAGTCTGCCATTTTCTTTACTGTAGGACATGCATCTCAGATGCACAGGACACAGGATATGGACAAGATAAAAGGACTTTTTAATGGAAAGCCGCTTGTAGGATGGGGAATGATGTTCGGAGTAATGGCGATAGCGGGTATGCCGCCTTTCGGCATATTTACCAGTGAGTTCCTTATTCTGACTGCGACAACAAAGGACGCGCCTTTTTTGACCCCATTTCTGCTTCTGGGATTTGTTGTGGCTTTCGCAGCGCTTTTCAGAAGGGTCCAGCCAATGGTATCAGGGGCAGTGCCTTCATATCAGCGCCAGATCAAAGTCGCTCATCTGCCTGTATTTCTTCATATGGCGCTTGTCCTGATGCTTGGGATCTATATGCCTGATTTTCTTAACAGATGGTTTCATACTGCGGTGGAGTTGTTAAAATGAGTATGCTCGTCGATGCTTTAACCTCAGCGCTTAGAACTGATGTCATATTTGACAAAGTTCAGTACCCATCTTCGGTGATATGCTGTACTGTGCCTCAGGAAAAGTTTTCAGAAGCTGCGAAGGTATTGAAAATGGCTTATGCTCTTCTTGCAGCAGAGTGGGCCAGTGACGAGACTCTTTTTGGGAGAGGGTTCAGTGTATTTGCATGCTACCGCTGGGGCAAGGAATACCTGATCGTGAGGGCTGAACTCTCAGCGGATAATCCGGAGTTTCCAACTCTTACAAAAAGATATTTGCCGGCCTACAGGTTTGAACGGCAGATACAGAGCCTTATGGGCATTAAACCAGAAGGCCATCCTGATATGAGACCATGGATAAAATTTGAAGACTGGCCTCAGGATGTTTTTCCTCTGAGAAAAACTTTTGATGCATCAAAACCTATGCTAAGGGTCAAAGGTGAATACCAATGGGCCAGGGCTGACGGCGAAGGGGTTTATGAGATACCGGTCGGGCCTGTTCATGCCGGGATAATAGAACCGGGACATTTCAGATTTCAGGCAGTAGGTGAAATGGTCGTGAACCTTGAAGAAAGGCTTGGTTATGTGCATAAGGGAATAGAAAAAAAGTTCGAATCTCTCTCGTGGAATGAAGGGGTCAGGCTTGCAGGACGTGTATCAGGAGATACAACTGTTGCTCACAGCATTGCTTATTCAATTGCTGTTGAGTCCATGACCGGATGCATTCTGTCTGAAAGAGCACATTGGCTGCGTGCTCTTTTTCTTGAGAGGGAGCGCCTCGCAAACCATCTCGGAGATATAGGGGCTATTTGTAATGATGCTGCATTTGCTTTTATGCTCTACCAACTTTCCAGGCTTCGTGAACTTCTGCTTCGGACAAACCATAAGCTCTTTGGCCACAGGTTTATTATGGACAGAGTTGTCCCCGGCGGAGTAACAGTTGATTTGGACGATCAGGGTAAAAAAGATATCCTGTCTGAACTGGACATAGTCTCCAGAGATTTTGAAAAACTTATTGTGATCTATGACGAAACCCCGTCTCTCGAAGACAGGGTGATAGATACAGGGATATTGAAACCTAAAAGAGCGCGCGAACTTTGTGTTGTCGGGATCGTTGCCCGCGCCAGCGGAATGAACCTTGACTGCCGGTTATTCAATCCATTTCCACCATATGACCAACATGACCGCCTTGAACTTGCGGTGCCTGTTAAGGTCACGGGTGATGTCAATGCAAGGGTCTGGATTAGGATTGAGGAGATAAGGGAATCTATCCGTCTTATCCGCTATATACTCGAGAATATTCCTGGTGGCCCGATATCAACAGATATGAGAATGCCGGAACCTGATTCAGCAGGCTTTTCAGCTGTTGAAGGCTGGCGCGGCGAAATAATATACTGGCTGCAGGCAGGACCAAAAGGGGAGATAAACAGGTGCATGGTCAGGGACCCTTCCAGTGTGAACTGGCTTGGGCTTGAACGGGCAATAACAGGGAATATCGTTCCTGATTTTCCTTTATGCAATAAGAGCTTTAATCAATCATATTCAGGACACGACCTATGATACGGATACTTCGTCAGATATTCAGGACCGGTATTGTTACTGAACCTCTTCCTGCTTCTGCAGAGGATGAGATCAAATTGGTTGGCACAAAGCTCGAGGAGACGATCAGAAAACGCTTTAGCCGAAGCCTGACAATAAGGCAGGTTGATGCGGGTTCATGCAATGGCTGTGAACTTGAGATACATGCCATAAACAACGCTTATTACAACTGCGAAAGGTTCGGTATACATTTTACGGCCTCACCGAGATTTGCAGATATGCTGCTGGTCACAGGCCCTGTGACACATAACATGGAAATAGCGCTCCGCAGAACGTATAACGCAACACCGCCTCCAAAACTTGTTGTTGCAGTAGGAGATTGTGGATGCAACGGCGGCATTTTCGGGGAAAGCTATGCATCTCTTGGCGGAATAGATAAAGTTATTCCTGTAAACATAGTTATTCCAGGTTGTCCTCCGACACCCATTGCATTACTGAACGGAATACTGAAAGCTGTGAGTTAGTTCCCCCAATTTTTTAAAGTAACGCCCCCGTCCTGTCGGCCACCCCCTCCTTAACCAAGACTAACAAACCACCCCCTCCCTTCGGGATACCCCTCCTTAACCAAGGCTGACAAACCACCCCCTCCCTTCGGGATACCCCTCCTTAACCAAGGCTGACAAACCACCCCCTCCCTTCGGGATACCCCTCCTTAACCAAGGAGGGGAGTTATAAGTTGATGCAAAAAAGCTCCCCGCCTATTTTAGGAGGGGTGGCCGAAGGCCGGGGTGGTAAGTGGTATTTTGCATCCAACTTCGCTTTTCTGTGTGAGGAGTATTTTCTTCTTTACAAGTATCCCCTCATTTTTCTATTATGAAAGCGGATCACAAAAACACACATTTATAAATAGTAGGGGCGAACGGCGTTCGCCCAGGTATTATCAGTTTCTGGATTTAAGCCATAATGGCAATGGGTAGAAAACAAATGAGGGTTTTCCATCAACTAAGCCCACGCATATGTTTATGTGCGGACACCGGCGGTAGCCTGTGAAAAATCAGGACTAAGGGAAATAGACTGAAGGCTGAAGGCGAGAAAGGTTTTAGAATACTTCAGCCTTCAGCCTAAATACCTGATCCAAGGATTATTGACTGGATTAAAGCTTTCAGCTATAGTTCTGTAACTAGCTAATAACTTGTTCTGAGTCAAAATGAAAAAATATAAAATAATAATGATGAGTGCATTTACTCTCGCAATTCCGCTTGTCATATTTGCAGAGGATAAGTCTGGCTGGCGCGTACCTACCAAGGCAGAATTATCCGATGTTTCAGGCTTGCGAAAAGACAGCCCGACTTTATATTCAATCGCAAAAGCTGACTTTGACGGCGACGGCAAAGAAGACGAAGCAAGTCTATTAATCAATGACAAAGAAAACAAGATGGGATTGTTTGTAAAACTTACCAGTCGCAAAGAATCAGGCTCTCTACTGCTTGAAGCAATGGACAGCAAGACAATAATTGAAGTAATGGGAATTGATGTTGTTAAGCCAGGCAAATACAAAACTGCCTGCGGCAAAGGATATTGGGACTGCAAAAATGGTGAGCCAGAATTATTGGAACTAAAATACCCTGTAATTGATTTTTTCAGATTTGAAAGCGCCAATTCTTACTTCATATGGGACAAGAAGAAAAAGAAATTTAACAGAATATGGATGAGCGACTAAGGCAGCTCAGAACAAGGCACTCCACTGGACGCGGGATTAAACTGTGATGTTTTTTTAATTAATCCCTATTACCCGCGCCAGTGAGTTAGGTCTCTATGCTTTTTAACAATAGATAAATGATTAATATAAAAGAATTCGAGATCGCATGCCTGAAAACAGGCGAGATTTTAGATTTGTTGCCAGTTTTTACAACGACATTGAAGCCAAAACTGTTTCAGAGTATGGACTTAAAGCAGAAAAGATATTAGAAGGAAAGGTCTGGTTGCAAAATAATACTGAGCATAACAAAAACGTCTACACCGACGCGGAATAATGCTGGTTTGATTTCTGCAAAGGTCTTTGCCCGCGCGGGTGACGCATGGCGCTGTACAATAAATAAATGAGACATATGGGCAAGACTAAAAGTCATTGAGTAAGTTAATAATGAAAAAAATTTTAAGGCAATTTGTTGGTATTATTGTCATAGGGCCGTTCCTATTGAGTATAAAATTCCTGTCCCTTTTTATGACCAGAGAGAAGGCAGTTGCAACTATTAGCCCTCTTCTTATCAAATCTGCAAAAATGTTTGTGAGAATTCTCGTGCCAAATGTAAAAAATGCCGCTGAGTTTGATAAATTGAAAGACACGATAAATAAAAGAGCCCGAAGGTTATGGCTTTTTTATGATATTACAATTGCAGTGAAAAATGATAACCTCTTGAAACTGCATGTTGCAAACTGTCCCTTTGCTGAAATGGCAGTAAGGCTTGGATATGCCGACATCGGACCGGTTATGTGTCAGTGTGACTGGGAAGTTGCGAAAGACAACCTTGATAAATGGGACTTTGACCGGAAGCATCAAATCGGAACTGGCGACAGGTTTTGTGATCATACATATAAAAGGAAAGAATTAAAAGCATAAAAGACCGCTCAACAAGACGGTATATGTCGGGGCCGGGCTTTGCTATTATAAAACGTGATGTGATCACGCTGAGTCTTGCAGCCGGCAAGATAATATGCAGATCAAATTATCAGGACAAGGGAATAGGGCAGGATGTCAGCCTTGATACCAGACAGATCAATTTCAAATTATAAAAGACTGTCGATTCTTGTCTAGCCGTTCCAACGGTGAGAAATGTTGTCGACAATCTTTGCGAGTGAAGAAGAACTGCGGATTAGAGTATAATATGGCATGGTAGATTGGAATCGCTTTAGTCCAAGAGACTTCGAATATGATTTCGAAAAAGACAAGCTTAATGCTCACCGAATAAGTTTTGAAGAAGCTGTTGAGTGTTTTTTTTCGGATTTTGAAGTTAGAAGAAACAAAACATTCAAAGACCGTTATCAACTTCATGGCAAGACAATTGGAGGAAGAAAATTAAAAATAATTTTTCAACTTAAACCGGACAGTATTGTCCGGATAATAACAGGATGGGAAATATGAAAACAAGACGAAAAGTAATGATCGAAGAAGAAATTGATTGCAAGGTAATCGCTCAGGCAGAAGATAAAACTGCATGGGAAAGGCCCGTAAAGGTAAGCCAGTCAAAGTTAACTTCTATATCACTCCCTGCAACGTTAGCTGCAAGGGCCGCTTTTTTTGCCCGGTTGCATCGAGAGAGCAAATTGGAGAATTGGCTTAAACGCATCATTCAAGAGCGATTAGATATCGAAGAAGCAGCTTTTGCTGGTTACAAAAAAGATATACTCACAAAGAGCAGCCGATAAAAACAAAGAGTGTCGGGGCCGGGCTTTGCTATTATAAAACGTGATGTGATCACGCTGGGCCTTGCAGCCGACAAGATAACATGCAGATCTAATTATCAGAACAAGGGAATAGGGCAGGAGGTCAGCTTTGATACCAGACAGATCAATTTCAAATTATAAGCGGTGCCCCTACCATCAGTTCCTAATGCAGTAATGGCGCAATACGAACTATCGTGCCCCTTGTGCTTCAATTAACGAATTGACAAAACTGGCCAATGGGCTTACAATGTAGGTACATTATGAAAGGATGGTGAATGTTATGAAAGCCCATTTGATTCGCGTTGGGAATTCACGAGGTATAAGGCTGCCAAAGCCTCTTATCTTACAGGCCGGACTGACCGATGAAGTAGAACTTCACATAAGAGATGGCGCAATAGTTATAGAGAATGCATCTTCGCCTCGTAAAGACTGGGCTAAAGCAGCCAAAGCAATGCATGATCGAGCTGAGGATGTATTGCTTATGCCATCAAATCCTACCCGTTTTGACGAAAAGGATTGGACGTGGTAGTGTCTGATACAGTGCACCGTGGTGATGTATTCCTTATCGCGCTAGATCCTGCCCGTGGCGAGGAAATACGAAAAACACGTCCTTGCATCGTGGTTTCTCCAGACGAACTCAACGCATATATGCATACCTACATCGTCGCGCCCCTCACATCAGGAAGTCACCAATATCCTTTTCGTATCTCATGCCGGTTTCAAGGTCGTGCCGGCCATATCGTTCTGGATCAGATTCGCACGGTCGATCGTGAGCGTATGGTTAAGAAACTCGGGAAACTATCTTCGACTACACTTGAACATGTTTTGGCAATTTTGCAGGAGATGTTCACGCCATGACCCTTCATGAAAAGGAGACAGCAATGGCAACGGTTAAAGAAATAGAAAAAGCCATCGAGTCACTGCCCGAAGAGGAGTATAAACAACTGAGACAATGGTTCTCCGAAAAAGATTGGCACAAATGGGACCAGCAAATCGAAGCAGATTCTAAGTCCGGTAAATTGGATTTTTTACTGCACGAAGCACTTGAGGCAAAATCAAAAAATAAACTCAGGAATCTTTAATTGCACCGTACGACGGAGCGCTTCTGGAAATGTTTTGATTACCTGCCCGCTTTTGTTCAGATTTATCCAGTTCTTTGTCACAATAATTAATTTGACAAGTAATTATTACATCTTTACAATGTAAATATATGGGTCATATCAGATTTGACTGGGACAAAGACAAGAACATCGCAAACCAAAAGAAGCACGGGATCTCTTTTGAAGAGGCCCAGACTGTTTTTGTCGATGAAAATGCCTTGATGATTCATGATCCGGACCATTCCAGAGACGAAGATCGCTTCATTCTTCTTGGATTAAGCGCCTCTATCCGTCTGATGGTTGTTTGCCATTGTTATCGGGAAAACGATGATGTTATTCGAATCATTTCCGCTCGAAAAGCAACTCGTATAGAACAAAAACGTTATTGGAAGAGGTGAATATTATGAGAAAAGAATACGATTTTTCTAAGGCGACCAAAAACCCCTATGCCAGCAGGCTCAAGCGCCAAGTAACTCTCCGGATGGATGAAGGCACTATCAGCTACTTTAAGACTATAGCACATGAAAGCGGAGTCCCTTATCAGACACTAATTAATCTTTACCTGAGAGATTGTGCTTCGTCACACAAGAAACTGGCCCTTCACTGGAAAACCGCATAAATTTCTCTTTTTAAGCGGTCTGTCAAAATAAAAAAACCCCTGAAGGTAAATTTACCTTCAGGGGTTTTTTATTTTATAAAGCTTCAGACAGCCCTGGTTTACGCTGCTGAGAGAACCTTAAGCGCTGCAAGTCTCGTCGGATGTTTTAGTTTTCTCAAAGCTTTTGCCTCTATCTGACGGACTCTTTCCCTTGTAAGTGCAAGATGTTTTCCGACTTCTTCAAGGGTATGGTCCCTGTCGACACCTATCCCGAACCTGAGTCTTATTACAGTTTCTTCTTTTGGTGTCAGAGTCTTAAGAAGCATTATCATTTGGTTCGAAGTATCACTTTTTTCAGCATCAGCATATGGTGAGGCGATATTATCGTCACTGATAAAATCCTCAAGTTTTGAATCCTCATCTCCCACAGGTGTCTGGAGGGCTATAGGATCCTGTATGGCCCTGAATACTTCTTCAACCTTTCTCGGCGGTACATCTAATTTTGCGGCAATTTCCTCGTTGGTCGGCTCTTTCCCTAACTGTTGAGTCAACTCCCTGTAAGCTTTGGTGACTCTGTTATAGAATTCCATCATATGAACAGGGACTCTTATGGTCTTTGTCTGGTCTATGAGCGCGCGTGTTATTGCCTGCCTTATCCACCAGGTTGCGTATGTGCTGAACTTAAAACCTTTCTCATATTTGAATTTGTCCACAGCCTTCATAAGCCCGATATTACCTTCCTGAATTAGGTCAAGCAAAGAAAGACCTTTTCCTGTGTAATTCTTGGCTATGTTGACCACCAATCGAAGGTTTCGCGTAACCAGTTCACTTTTAGCATCAGAATAGAGAGCTTTTGCCTTTATGATCCTTTCCCATTTTATCATCAGATCTTCAATCTTTACTCCGACTTCAGCTTCAGTATTTGTGTAAACAATTTGAACTTCCTTTGCAAGATCGATCAGAGTTGCAGGGTTGATATTTTTTTTCTTTTTGCTTGCTATGAGCTTTTTAAGTTCTTTTAACGAGCCGTATTTCGAAATCTTTTTGTTAGCAGTCTCAACTTTCTCCATTAGCTCTTCCAATATCTTCCATCCTGCAAAAAAAGCATCTTCATGTGCTTTTTCATCATCCTTATCTTCGTCGTCTTCCTGCTTGTTATCAGGCTGAAGCAAACCGTTTTCTACTTCCTTATAAAACGGCATGGGGGTCATTAGATCTTTGATGATCATCTTCCCTTCTTCAAGCCGTTTTGCAAGTTCTATTTCCGCATCCCTGCTGAGTATGGTGATATTCCCCATAGAATGGAAATACGCCTGCACAAGATCCTCGGTCTTTTCATATTCCGTGGATTCCTGTTCTTCACCTTCTTCTTCAAATGGCTCTTGTTCTTCACCGCCGATTATATTGATTCCCATTTCCTTTAGAACAGTGATATGCTCTTCAATTTCATCAGTTGTGAAAAACTCCGGTGGGAAAGCCTCATTTATCTCATTGTAAGTGAGAGACCCCCGGCTTTTGCCTATCTCTATTATATCTTCAAGTATGTCGGTTTCTACCATAAAATTCTCCTTAAATTCATCTATTTATGCAAAATAGTGGTTATATTAAATTCTAATACATTAATTGTAGTCCTTCCATTTCTTAAATCAAGTATAAGACAATAATTTGAAGAAAATGTGAAGAATAAATTAAAAAATCTCCTTATAATATGGGCATATCTCATGCATATGCTTGAATTTATTTACTAAAACCATTAGTATTTAAATAAATTTAACAAAATATAATCAGCTGACGCTGATTTAAAAGGAAAAGGTACAATGTTATGAAATTCATAATAGAGCTATATATTATACTTATAATCACTATTTTTTGCAATAGCGCTTTTTCAGCCGAAACAAATGATGTTAATTTATATTTTGACAGAGGGAATGAGTATTATAATTCCGAAGAATACGGCAAGGCCATAGAGGCCTATGATCGTGTTATTTCTGCACACCCTGATTTTATAAAGGCCTATTTAAACCGCGGGCTTGCTTATTACAGAAAAGGGCAGTATGACAAGGCGGTTGCAGACTATTCGAAGGTTATCACAGCATTTCCCAAAGAAACCGAGACATATGCTCATCGCGGTCTTGCATATTTGAGAAATGGAAAATACAGCGAAGCAATAGAAGATTGCAGCAAAGTTATTTCGCTGGACCCAAAAAATATGCAGGCCTATAATAATCGCGGCATTGCATATGCCAAGATAGAGAAATTCGATGAGGCGATATCTGACTACAACAAAGTTATTGATAAGAACCCTGATGATGTTAATGCGATTGTCTCAAGAGGAATTGCTTATGCGAAAAAAGCTATGGTTGATTTTAAAAAGGCGTGTGAAATGGGAAACAAAAATGCCTGTGTTGACTACAAACAGATTAAGGGGAAGTAGTAACGAACGGGTTAGTTTTTTTAAATAAAAACCCCCGGCTGATGGCCGGGGGTTTTTATTCAGCAAAAAATACTCAATGCACTAGCCTGTATTGGATGATGTAAG
>MHDW01000205.1:0-2347 GCA_001803645.1 Nitrospirae bacterium GWC2_42_7
ACCCTTGCAAGCGGTTCTGTAAGCTTGCTCGAAAAAACGCCAAGAATCTGTCTCTTTGCGCCTGCCGGATTTGTTATTGGCCCGAGAATATTGAAGATGGTTCTTATCCCCATTTCCCGGCGCGGGCCTATCGCAAATTTCATGGCCGGATGGAACAAGGGTGCAAACAGAAAACCGAACCCTGTCTCAAAAATACATTTCTCGACCTTCTCAGGTGCTAGGTCGATCTTGATTCCGAGCGCCTCAAGCACATCAGCGCTTCCTGCCTGACTCGATACCGCCCTGTTACCGTGCTTTGCAACAGGAACTCCTGCAGCTGCAACCACTATTGCAGTCGCAGTAGAAATATTAAATGTATGAGACATATCACCGCCGGTGCCGCATGTATCCAGCACTCCCTCAGGGGCTTTTATCCTTGCGGCCTTGTCCCTCATTATCCTGGCAGCCCCTGTGATCTCTTCCACAGTCTCGCCCTTTATCCTGAGCGCTGTGAGAAAAGAGCTTATCTGAGAGTCAGTCGCCCTTCCCTCCATTATCTCCTGCATGCATTCTGCTGTTTCAGCCTCTGACAGATCGATACCGCTGACAAGTAGATTGATCGCTTCTTTTATCATTTCTTTCCTCTTAAAAAGAATTTCAACGTTTTGACTTTATACTCAACTGACAAAAAATCTTCAAATTAATATCCCGTCGTATTTAGAACTTATCCGGCCACTTCATAGCTCCATGAAGCACCCTAAGTATCTCAATTACATTCCTTCTTACTCTATAGGGGACAATATAAGGGGTCCCGGTTATAATCAGTTCTCTTGTATTAGGAACCCGACCCGGCCTCCCTATCCCCGGATTTTCTTTTAATATTTCCACGGACTTTTTAATTCGTGCGGAAATTTCATTTGATGCAAGAGGCTTGTCGCTTGCAATAAAATCTCTAATCTCTATTAAGTCCAGAATTGCATCAAGGAACCATTTTATTTTCATTTCGGCGGTTCCAGCTCATCCTTTTTTCCCCAACTATCAAGCCATTGCACAACTTCTTCATGGCCAATGAACTTTGCATCCGGCTTGTCAGCTTTTTTAATAGTATTTTTGATTGCCTGGACCTGCCACTCGTTTAATTCAAGAAAGTCTTTTATTGCATTGCCGATAATAAAAGACTTTGTGCGTTCTGTAGCTTTAGACAAATTATCGAGCTTCTTCTTTGTTTTTTCATCAATCCTGATCGTCATAGTAGTACTCATACATTTCTCCTGATAAAAATAATCTTCTGTGTGTTAATTATATCACAATGTATTACATGTTGAAAACAAACAGGGGTCGACAGATACTTGTACAGAAAAGATTCGTTTAATTTTCAGTTATCCCGAGCTTTTTTATCTTCCTGTAAAGCGTTGCGAGGTCGACCGCGAGTTCTTTGGCAACTTTTTCCTTGTCCCAGTTATTCGCCTGCAGTGCATCCTTAATGATCATTTCTTCATGTTGATCAAGCCTGTCTTTCAATGTCCGAATAGTCCTGAGTCCTTGATTAGATATTATCCTGTCAGAGAGTTCTGAAATCCCTATTTTGTCGTCAACCGCGAGCACCACAGCTCTCTCTATTACATTTCTGAGTTCCCTGATATTGCCCGGCCATGCATATTCATTGAGAATTTTCATCGCCTCATCGGTTATGCCGGCAACCTTCTTGTTATTCTCTTTGCTGTACTTCTCTATGAAATGCCGGGCAAGAACAGCTATATCCTCTCTTCTTTCCCTTAAAGAAGGCATCCTCACCTCAATAACATTCAGCCTGTAGTAAAGGTCTTCCCTAAAAAGACCTTTTGATACCTGTTCCTCGAGTTTTTTGTTTGTTGCAGCGATCAATCTTACATCAACAAATCTGGACTTTGTATCACCTACAGGAAGCATTTCTCCTGACTCGAGCACCTTAAGTATTTTAGCCTGAAGCCCTATCGGCATATCTCCGATCTCATCCAGAAAAAGCGTGCCCTGATCAGCCATTGCTATCAGGCCTTTCTTGTCTGAGGCCGCACCTGTGAACGCACCTTTTCTGTATCCGAAGAGCTCGCTTTCGAGCAGATTCTCGGGTATTGCAGAACAGTTTATCGAGATGAACGGTTTGTCCTTTCTCTGACTGTTGTTGTGTACTATCTCGGCTATCATTCCCTTGCCTGTTCCGCTCTCGCCGAGAATAAGAATGTTGCTCCTTGTCGGAATAACTTTTTCCAGCATATCAAAGACGCGGAGGATCTGAGGGGAGACACCGACAAATTCCTTGCCGCCTAAATGCTGGCTCAGCTGCTGCCTCAATACAACATTCTCCATCAGGACTTTCTTATGCTCCAGC
>MHDW01000205.1:2367-3446 GCA_001803645.1 Nitrospirae bacterium GWC2_42_7
CTCGCTCCTTTTTTCATGGCTTCAACTGCTGATTCCACAGACCCGAAAGCGGTCATGATTATCAACATCAGATTTGGATTAATGCCGTGTGCTTTCTCAAGTACCTGCATGCCATCCATGCCTTCCATCCTTAGGTCTGTAATAACAAGGTCAAAATCATCTGCCCCGAGCTTCTTAAGCGCGTCCTCCCCGCTGTATGCTGTTACTATTTTGTACCCCTCTCTCGAGAGAAGGAACTCCAACGCCCTGCAGATATCCCTCTCATCATCAACAACAAGCACATTGTATTGTTCAGGTTTCATTGTAGGGCAACCTCACTTTAAAAATTGTTCCGCCTTCCGGCCTGTTCTCTGCAGCAATATCACCCTCAAAACTTTTTATAATGCTGTAACTGACTGCAAGTCCAAGCCCGGTCCCCTTCTCCTTTGTTGTAAAGAACGGGTCAAATATCCTTTTTAGATTCTCTTCCGGAATTCCCGGGCCTGAATCCGAAAAATATATGTCTACCATCCCGTTGGTCTGTGCTGCAGATATATCGAGCGATCCTCTGTCCTGCATCGCGTCTGCTGCATTCAGGATTATATTCATAAATACCTGGATCAGCTGAGTCTCATCTCCTGAGACCATCGGAAGGCTGTCGGGTACGCTAACATTCACCTTTATATTCTTCATTCTTTTGTCATATTTGACAAGATCAAGGGTCAGAGCTACAAGCTCGTGAAGGTTATGGCTTTTCATATCAGCAAGCGCTGTTTTTGAAAAACCCGACATCTGCCTGACAATATCTGTGATCCTGTTTATATGCTTTGCTATAGTATCAAGGCTTTCCTTTGTGAATTCATCAAAGTCCATTTCCCTTAATATCTGTATATATGATGATATGGATGTGAGCGGGTTCCCAATTTCATGAGCAACACCTGCCGAGATCCTTGCAAGTGCGGAGAGTTTCTCAGAGTGCATCATCTGCTCCTCCATCCTCTTCATCTCTGTAATGTCCTGAATAAGCACAAGCGCCCGTACATTTCCGTCAGCCTCGACAAGTGGGGTAGACGTTATCTGAAAATAACCCTTTCTGCTTC
>MHDW01000205.1:3580-7636 GCA_001803645.1 Nitrospirae bacterium GWC2_42_7
CTCGATCGTCTCGACAATAACATTGAGTTTCTCCTTCTCTCTGAGAAATTTGTCTGTCCTTTCCTGTACAGTGCCCTCAAGTTTCGCAGCATAATTTCTGAGTTCCTCCCTTAGATTCACTTCCTTCGTAACATTGCTGCTCGAAATTATAATCCCTGAGACCTCTCCGTGCAGTATCAGGGGATTTATACTGATATTCAGATACAATATCCCGTCTTCAGTAGGATAAGGATAATTGCTGATCCTGTGGCTGCTTCCTTCAAGGCACTTTTTCATCACCCCTTTTATCATATTCATGTCCTTGTCGCCGGAAACAGGGAATATATCAAAAAAGTTTTTTCCTCTTACCTCTTCCTTATTTTTTGCGCAGAGTCTTTCATGAGCAGAATTCACAGTCCTTATCATCATGTCCCTGTCAAGCACCATTATCTTTGACTCAGTGCTCTCGAGTATGTTTTCGAGATAGTCCTTTGTCTGTATTATTTCCTTCTCAAGGTGTTTCTGAGTTTCAAGATGTTTTGCTCTCTCCTCTGCCTTTATCCTCCGCCTGTTTATCATCACCATCGAAAAAGCTCCGGTCAGTGTTGCTATGAAGATAGAAATAACAAGAATGGAATGCAGTTTTATGCTTCTCCTGATGCTGAAGGTCACCTCTGAGTATGGAATAGATACACATACTATCCATGACATCTGCGCTACCTTTGCTCTTGAAAATGCAACAAGTTTGTCCTCACCATATGGAGCAATATAAGAACTAAAGCCTATATCTCCGCTTGACAGTATCTTTTTCTCTACATCAAATGACTTGTGGCAATCGAAACACATGTCTTCTGCCTTGTTGAGATTTTTTCCCAACATACCTTGCTGGGTAGGATGGTACAAGAGCGTCCCATTACCGTCCATCATCCAGGCATGTCCCCTTATACCGGCCTTTATCGGCGTCAAATATTTTTTATTAATAGCCTCGATTCTCATCTCAACTATCAGCACGTTATTAAGCCCGAGGGAATTTTTCCCGGGAGTGATCATAATTATTTTTCTCTCGGAAGCAAGCAGGTCTATATACTGCACCTGACCGGCAGGAAGCTTTTTTGCCTGGTCGAACAACTCAATATCTCTCTTGTCCGCAGGCCCGCCGATTGAACTGTACATCATCCGGCCGGTGCTGTTGAATATCTTAATATTAACATCTGTATCATCGTTCAACTCAACGTAAGCAGTATAAACAGCGTCCTTAAGGCTTTTGCCTTCAAACCTGCTGTCAGCTAACAACCTCGCCAGAGACAATGATTCTGCCTCGATATGCTGCATTTCATTCTCAATATTCTTTGCTACTGATTTTGCGACAAGAAGCTGCTGTATGTTTGCCTGCTCAGCCATTTCACTCTGATAGCTCTGCTGGAAAAAAACATTAAGAGTTATTATAAATGAGACAATAAAGATGACGAGAATAAATAATAATATATTGCTCTTCAATTATTCCTTCCAATAATATCCGACATTTTCTCCCTGATCCTTTGATGATGAGTCCCTTCCCAGTAGACCTTACAACAATCACTGCACTTCATGAAACTGTTGTGATTGCGATATACATGATCAGGAACAAATTCTCTTATCTCTTCTTTAGCGGACACGATGAAAAAGACTCCATTGCATATTGGGCATCTTCTATCCTGAATGCACTTATCCAGTCCGATCCTCTCTCTCAATTCAGAAAGCTGTTCAAAAACATTGTCTGATTTTATGAATATGCAATCCTTCAATCCCTTGCGCCTCAAAAAGCCTGTGTCCCGTGTAAGTATTGTTCGCCCCTGTTCTTTTGCTATCCTGATTATCTGCCTGTCCTCGATGTCGCTATAATATAATACGTCAATGCCGAGAAATCTCAGCCATTTGGCAAGCCTGCCGAGCATGGCGTCAGCTATAAATTTCATTTTGCATTAAAGCCTTTATAACTCTCCGGCCTTTTTCAATATCATAACATAAGAGAGGAAAAGTGTTGTCTGGGCTGCTTACGTCAAGTCTCAAACAAACAATATCACTCAGCAATGTATTCCATTAAAAAAACGAGTCGAATCAGCCGGAAGACAGCGTTGTCAATGTTTCGCGGATAGCGGCCATTGATAAAACTTCTCTCATGAAAAAGATCGGCGACTTAACTTAATCCAAAACAAAACAGATAATAAGAAACCTAAATCAGCGGACGAAGCCGGGAGAGATTTAATTTAATGTTATCTTCTTCATTTCAGTTTTAAAAGAAAATCAGTGCAAGGCTCTATATAAATACCGTTCCTGATCAGCTTTTCCTTCCCCCTGTAAACAAGGAATCGTTTTGCCTCAGGATAATCATCTTTAAACGCCTTTAGAGCACGAATATCCTGAGGATGTACTGTGGCAGAATTTTTCACCTCTATCGCCCAAAACAGGTTTTTCCCATAAACAACAAAGTCAATTTCAGAGCCGGCGCTCGTCCTCATATAATAGAGTTGGCACGCTGGATTACGATAATCGATCCATGCCTTGAGGTGCTGAGCAACAAGCCCTTCAAGCGCAGCTCCTGATTTTTCCTCTGGACTATCAAGAGGCCCTGATGGCCTTAGCGCGCTATAGATGCCTGCATCGAAAAAAAAGAATTTCGGATGAGAAGCCGTAGCCCTCTTTGCTCTTTTTGAAAACACCGGTATCCTGTATGCCAGAAGCAGATCTTCAAGGATAACGATATACCCTTCCACTACTTTTCTTTCAACCTGGCATTCACGCGCAACATTGCTTATGTTAAGCACAGCACCATGAGAAAAGCTTACAGCCTCAAGAAACCTCGAAAAGCTCCCGATGTTCCTTGTCAACCCCTCCGTCAGCACTTCCTCCCTCAGATAAAGGTCGACATATGCATGGAGGGCAGGCATCGGATCGCTGCTATTCATGACAACAGGGACCAGTCCGGATTGAAGGGCTTTTTCCAGGATAAACTTACTCCCAAGCTCAGCAGCCATAAAAGGATGCATATGTTTCATAAGCGCCCGGCCTCCAAGCAAATTCACTCCGGTCCTTCTGAGTTTTCGGGCGCTTGAGCCTGTCATGACAAACTGAAGGCCGCGTTTTTCTTCAATAAGACTGTGGACTACTTCAAGAAGCTGAGGCGCTTTCTGTATCTCATCGACAACAACAGTCTTTATATTCTTATGCGCATGCACTGTCTCCAATAACCTCTCAGGACGTGCATTATAATTTCTGAAAATATCGGGAAGAAGAAGGTCTATATAGAGAGCATCAGGGAACGTCTTTTGTATAAAGGTGGACTTACCTGTACCTCTCGGGCCAAGCAGGAAAAAGCTCTGTTTCTCAGCTTTAATAAATCTACTTATCAATTCCATTTTTAGACCTATTATGGAATCAGTATATCCAATTATTGATTTAAATGCAAGAACAAAATTCTGCCGGGCAAATTATAGAAGGGATTGTGCGCCCCTGTTTTCTTGCTATCTTATTACCTGCCTGTCCTCAATATCTCTGTAATACAATACGTCCATACCGAGAAATCTCATCCATTTAGCAAGCCTGCCGACCATGGCATCAGCTATGAATTTCATTTTGCATTAAAGCCTTTATAACACTCCCGGCTTTTTGAATATCATAACATACAAGAAAAAAAGGGGGCGTAAGGTCAGGCTTCAGCTACAACAAGCTTACTTCTGACTGAAGCAACCCACCCCACTGCCCCTCCAAGGAGGGGACCTTTTTTAATTGACTTTATGTATTTAGTCCCCTCTAGGCAGGGGATTAAGGGGTGGGTTGTTTGATGTCTCTTTGTTAATTACCGCAACAGGAACTTTTCAAAGACTTATTTATTTTCCAAAATTTCTTTAATACTGCACCGTAAAGTTTGAATCTGAATCATCCCAGTCTATGATATTCCCGAGACTGTCATGAGCATTTACTCTCAATCTGTACGTCGTATTGGGCTTTTCTTTAGTCAGCTTCCATGTGTAGAAATTGCCTTCAATCTCAGTGTCAAGAAGCTTCCACTTCAACCCGCCATTAACTGAATAGTCTATT
>MHDW01000206.1:0-18196 GCA_001803645.1 Nitrospirae bacterium GWC2_42_7
TGATCGCTGCTGTGCATCAGGCCTGAAAGGCATATTCCGATCAGCCTTACGCTGTCTCTCAGTTTTATCTCGTCCAAGATCAATAATGCGCTTTTGTATATCTCGTGCGTGTGATTGGTAGCCTCCGGCAGTGTCGTCTGTCTTGTAAAGGTCTCAAAATCAGGATACCGTATCGTAAGAGATATTTTTCTGCCTTCAAACCCATATTTTCTCGCCCTTCTTCCGACCATCTCTGAAAGTTTAAGCATATACATCTCTATTTCATTCCTGTTGCTTATATTTTTTTCGAGCGTCATGCTGTGGCCTATGGATTTGGGGTCTTCTTCTTTTGTAATAAGAGATCTTGTGCATATACCCTGCCCCATCATCTTCAGCGTCTCGCCTGTGATACCGAATTTGTTCCTGAGCAGGCTTACAGGCGCCCTGCCGAGTTCACCGCATGTCCTGATCTTTAGTTGCTCAAGCTTTGCAGAGAGTTTACTTCCTATACCCCAGAGGTCACTGACAGGCAGGTCTTCCAGAACAGTGCTAATATTTTCAGGCCTTATCCATTTCAATCCATCCGGCTTTGCTATGTCGCTCGCAAGCTTTGCCAACAGGATATTCGGAGCAATGCCGACTGTGCAGTTTATGCCGAATTGTTTTCTTATCTCTGTCTTTATTGAATGTCCTATTTTTTCAGGCCCGCCAAAGAGGTGATGTGTTGTTGTTACATCCAGAAATGCCTCGTCTATCGAATAAACCTCTATCTCAGGCGTATACCGCCTGTATATTTTTTCGAGTTCAGTGCAGGTATAGGTATATTTCTCATTGTCTCCTACAACGAAAATAAGAGCAGGGCAGAGTTTCTTTGCTTCGTAAATGTTCATCCCGGTCTTTACGCCGAATTTTCGCGCCTCATATGAGCGGGTCACTATGATAGTCCTCGCACCTGAACCAATAACAGCGATCGGCTTGCCCCTGAGCTTAGGGTTTGCCTGCTGTTCAACAGAAGCGAAATACGCGTCCATATCTATGCAGAGGATTATGCTGGGCATTGCCATCCTACATTACCATGGATTACAGATACGGGCAGGAAATTGTATTTGAGCGGTTTTATTTTGGCGATATTCAAGCAGATTCACTTAATTCACAGAGTTCTCTGATGCGAAAAAAATTGCTTGAATGTATAAGGCCCAACATTTCAGACAATAACAGATTACTTGGAATCCGGAGATTATAAAATCTTCAAAGACTATGGATTTCAAGAAATTTTTCTCCGTATCAGAGAACTCCACCCTCTTATACATATTTCCTGAATGATTCGGGTCATGCCTCTATATTCTCGATCTTCCAGAGCAACGAATGCGCATCAAAAGACAATTCATAAAGTGTGCTGCCATCAGTAACAGAGAAGTGATAGATGTTGTTCTGCCCTTCTTTTGTCTGCCATGTATACGTAATATCCTTAATCTCAAAGAGCTTTCCTGACCATTTGAATTTCAGGGGCTTTATCCTGTACGGAAGCCCGAAAGATGCTATAACATTTATTGTCTCGCCAATTTCCATTTATTTGTCCTGTATCTGTTTAAAAACTATAACTTTAAAATAAAGTCTTTATTGACTCAAAAATACCCCTCTCCCAACCCTCTCCCCCAAGGGGCGAGGGTCAGAATGTTTCCCTCCCTTGAGGGGAGGGATTAAGGGAGGGTGACTGATAGTTTTCATGCTTCTCCGTAAATCAATAGGTCTTTCTTTAAGAGAGATTCTGGACAGAATGACAATAGAAAACCATCCATCATATCTTCCTTATCACCCCTATGACCTTGCCGATCATCTTCAGATCTTCAGGCTCATAGCTTATTGGTTCCATATTTTTATTCTCCGGCTTAAGTATTACTTTCCTGCTTTTTATGACTATTCTTTTTATGGTCGCCTCATCTTCTATAAGGACAACCCCTATTTCTCCGCTCTCGATAGTTTTTTGAGGCCTTATAATCACGTAATCTCCTTCAAATATACCTGCATCGATCATGCTGTCGCCTGTCACTTTCAGAGAAAAGGTATCCGAAGAAGGGAAAAGGTTCTTATCGATCAGGATATGCTCATCAATATCCTCTGCTGCCAGTATAGGTTTGCCTGCCCTTATCCTGCCTGCAACCGGTATCATCACACCCTCCGGAGATCTTAGACCAACTACTTCTATGCCCCTCGATCTATAGGGAGCGATTTTTATGAATCCCTTTTTCTCAAGTGTCTTGAGGTGTCCCCTCGCAGCAGCCCAGAGGAAACCGAAATGCTCTCCAATTTCCCTTACTGTCGGCGGATACCCAAGTTTTTGTATGCAGGTGGTTATAAACTCCAGAATGCTTCTCTGTTTCAGCGTCAATTCTTTCATATATACATATGTATACTACTTATTGGGCAGGCCTGTCAAGGGATTATCCCGGCATTGATTAGGATAAACAAAGAGGCAGTCCCATTTACAAAATCAAGATGGGACTGCCTCTTTGTTAACCAACGCTTAAAACTGAATCTGTCTTATTGCAGTCTTAATCCTACATCATCACCGGATACTGTTGCATCAGCGTTGGATGTTTGCAATTGTCCATCAGGACCTGCTGAAATAATCCATACAGGAGCGCCTACGGTTGCAAAATCTTTCGAATTCATCATATACGCATTGCTCCACGGATCTGCGGTAATCCTTGCAATATACGGCCCCTTCCAGTTGCTATAACAACCGTCATCAATAGGAAGCATATCATTAAAACCCCCTCCGTTCGGCCCAAAACCTTGTGCCACATAATTAGTAGGATAGTTCCCATCGCTGCCTATTACATCAAATGGTTTGGTCGGATCGCATGCCTGTGAAGCGTCCAGAATAGGCCATTGAGCTGTATCCTTCCTGAAAACAAACAATGCAGAGGATATCGACCTTATATCAGCAGAAGCCCTTGTGATCCTTGATTCATCAATCTCCTTGAAGATCATCGGCACCAGAATACCGGCAAGTATTGCGATAATGCCTGCAACAACTATAACCTCTATAAGAGTGAATCCTTTTCTATTGATCCTTCTCATCTGCAACCTCCGTTTTGTATTCATATTATACAAGCATTCAATTAACTCTATCGGCCAACAATAAACAGCTTCTAATCCCCTTCTCCTTTTCGATACAACTAAATCTTATTGCTTTCCTGAGGGTTTGTCAAGCCTGGGGTATATTTCCTTATTATTGGATTCTTCCTCATCAGATGAAGCAACAACTTTCTCTATCAACCACCTCTCCTTATCCTTCATCAGCTCATATGAAACATTATAAATAAAACCTTTTTCCTCATATATCTTCTCTCCGCTCCTGATATCCATATGAGCAAAATCCCAGACCTCCCGGGTCATGACAACAGCTTTATCCGAACCAGGAAAAGTAACTCCCTGAAAATCTATCTTCTTGAGCTGAGAATGCATACGAATATCAGCCTCTCCCAGAGCTGCCATGTGATAGTAAAGTTTTGTTGCCTGCTCTTTTGTTGCAACTTCCTGAAGCGGGTTCATATTCAGGCTCTTATATCCTTCGATAAGCAGCTGATTGTATCTGATAACAGTATCCTGTATTCTTGCTGTCTCCTTACTGCATCCTGATAGCAGAATTAACATTGTGAGTACAGCTATTGCATTTTTCATCTGAAATACTCAGTATGTATTGAACTCTCAACAAGCGGGACAAAAAAGATCGACACAACAGAGACAATAAAACACAGGACAAAGAAATAAGCGGACTTTTCGCCTTTCCATCCGAAGAAACGTCTTAAATGAAGATAAATTCCAAAGAGCACCCATGTTACCAGAGACCATGTCTCAATAGGATCCCAACCCCAGAACCTGCCCCATGACTGATATGCCCATATAGATCCTGCAAGCATACCTATTGCCCAGAAGGTGAAACCAAAACCCACAAACCTGTAGGCATAGATGTCAAGAGTATCTTTATCTGGAATTCTTTCAAGCCATTTTATTTTAGTTCTGTTCTTAAGAATATAAAAGACCGAAAGTGCAAGCGCAATCAATATTGTGCCAAGTGCGATTTTATAAAATGTAACGTGAAGGACAAGCCAGATACTTTGCAGGCTTGGAGGAAGTTTTTTCATCTCAGGGTTAAAGAACAGACTCAATGCGATAAGGAGAAAGACTGCGGGAAACGTGAAGATGCTTACAGGCCTGATCTTCGGGAAAAACCTGCTGAAGGCAAGGAATGTAGCAAGAGCTATCCATGCATTAGAGGAAAGCACCTCATATCTCACCATGTAAGGCCCATGTCCTGCTATTGCCCACCTGTAAACAAGCGCTATGCCGTGAACAATAAGCCCTGTGGCAACAATATAATAACTTGCTGTTTCAGCTTTTTCCTTTCTGAATATCAGGCCGTATATATTTATGACCGATGCTAGCACATAGATGATAACTGCCAGCCAATGAATAGCTGTGTCTATAATAAGCGGATTGTTCATTCTGATTTCCTTCCTCCTAAAGTTTTGTATATTCCTTCGAACTCTTCCATATACAGACTCTCAAATCTGCCGCCCCGGCACAAAAGAGAAAATCCCCCCCCTGATTTTATGAGATATATCTCACTGGGAGGCAAGAAATATGTAAGTCCTATGCCTGCAATTATAATAAAAAAACCTATAAAAATTCCCGGCATGCCTGTGATATCAAGTAAAATTATCCCCGACCATTTTCTAGCATTAACAAGAGCCGCTTTATACGGACCAAGCTGTCCGCTCTCCCCCAACCTCAGAGGGACTTCGCCGATTATCTTCTCTCCATTTACTAACCTCAGGACCAATAATGGGTTCGAACTGTCCATTGTCTTCTTATCGGCATCTGCAAAATACTTGGCTTTTAGCAAGAATGGCAAACCCTCATATTCAAAATTATCATAGCTTGGTTTGTCCCTTTTTGCGGGGTATTCCATATCAAGTCTCATTCTAAATTCATTGCCATCTTTTCCTGAGAGCACCACCAGAAAAGTATTTCCGAATGTTCTTCCCTGATAAATCCGAACTCCCTGATAATTGGCTATCTTATTGATTGCGAGTTCATATTTCTTTGTCCTTCCTTCCGGGTCTATAAAACTCACAACAGATGAAAGGTGTTTCAGGTGATCTGTTTCCCAAAATTCAGGGTTGATTTCTTCAATTTTCACAGCCTCAGGTAAAAGCAGATTTTCTGCAAGAATGCCTTTTTCCTCTCCGATCAAAGGGCTTCTGGCCGGGAATACTTCTCCCTCAGCCAAGTTGATCTGCCCTCTCCTCTGGGTCAGCACAATAAGAAGTGATGAGGCTATTACTAAAACAATACCGGAATGAAAAAGCACACTTCCCCAATAACTCCATGGATGTTTAACAAACCTGACAACTCCCTTATTCCGGGCAATTTTCATATAGCCCTGCTTTTTCATTGACAGTACAATCTGCTCCAGCGAACTGTTTATTGATATTCCCTGAGTCTCTCGCATCTCTTGCAGTTCAAATGTCTTTTTCATAGCAACTTTTATCTGTTCATAAGTAGATAGCGTTATTGAGACAAAAAACATAAACAGAAGAAAAGCAAACCAAGGGGTAGTATATAAATGGTCAAGACCAACACTGTTAATAAACACAACAAGAGCAGGATGTTCCGAATTCCATTTCGCAATATTTGCAGGTGTTGCGGAGAATCTCTGGGGCACAAAATACGCAGCAACTACTGTAACGAGAATTAATGATATAAGCCAGAGGACGGTCTTTCTTGACAGAAAAAAACGCTTTAATGCTTTCATGACTGCTTATTTTAACTTAAAATGAATAAAAACCAGGGGGTAAATTTAAGGCCGTGGATAATTCCACGGCCTTTTTGTCTTTATTTTGAAGGGACTACCAGCTTTCACCGCTGGCTGCCGTATGTTCATTGCCATAGCAGCCCCTGTCATTACAGGCATTATTCTGTGGATAGCTGTTCCGGCTGTATTTGTTGAAAAGTTCGAGTTCCGGCAGGCCGCCGCCGTTTCCATCTGGCCAGTACCGGGCAGGAAGATTGGCAGTATTTTGAGCAGCGCTTATCAGCCTCGACACCTTGCCGCCGTGAGGCACTCTTATATGGCATTGCAAACATCCATTGTCGCCACCTCTACCATAATGTATTTCATGCACATTATTTTGCTGTTGAGATGAATTGTTTATAGCCGGATGACAGTTGGCACAGAAAAGCCCGTCAGCAGTTCCGATATCTGTTGCCTGAGTATTCAGCAATCTGAATGTCCCTGTTGAAGTACCATTTGCCGCAGCAGTCCTGTAAGGCCATGCCTTGTTGGTTCCGGCAAGCATCCATTTTACTGAAGAACCATGAGGCCCTTTTGAGGCTGTTGAACTCGTTGAATGACAGTCTGAGCAGGTCATTGTCTGGTTGCCGACATTCTTCCATGGTTCACTAACTTGAGAAACATCAAGAGCCTTAGGTGTAAGAGAGTTCGGGTAATTGTTCAGGCTCGTCACAATAGGATGCCCTGATCTGTTGTTAGGGTTGAACTCAAGTCCAAGGTCGGTAAATCCAGCTGCTCCGCTCCCGCCCCAGCTTGTAACATTGGCATTTGCACTGGAATGGCATTTAAAACAGACCTCCCATGTAGACTGAGCGGTTACAAGCGCAGCGGTGGTTGTTGAAGGGTTATATGTGGTTACTCCGCCCCAGTTTGTACTGTTCCATGTTGCAACTCCAACACTCGTAGCCCCATTCTGTGCATTAGGAATTTTGTCTATTGTATACCTGCTTGTATTATTAGGATTAGTTGTCCAGTTCGGACTGACAGTAAGTGTTGTGCCTGTGTTGCTGCTGATAGTCCTCTGTTGGCCTGCTCCAGTCCCTGAGATTATTGAGACCGTCCAGCCTGCCCAGGCATTAGTAACCCAAGCATTATTCCCTGTTTTATTACCGTCTGTGATCGTACTTGCAGCTCCGGCAGTTGCCAATCCTGTATTGTTCAGGAGCAAAATAGTATATCCATTTCCAACTGCAGGTGTTGTCCATGTTGTTGGACCAACAGTCAAAACATTTGTATTGTTAGAACTTATCTGGCGATTTTCCACAGTGCCTGAAGTCTTTCTTACTGAATATCCCTTCCACATATCAGTTGTCCAGCCCACTGCGTTTGTATCAGCAAGAGTGGTAGAGCTTCCTCCTGCAGTAGCTGTACCTGAATAAGCATGATTTCCGCGATACGCAGCATGCGGGGAATGGCAGTCAGTGCATTCAACATGTTTATTGCTCGCTATATATCCGCGTGTCTCATCTGTCGGAGACGGTTTGTGTTTAGCACTGTAATAAGTGACGCCATGTGCCCTGCTTGGAGGCGTACCAGTAGGATCAGTATAAGTAAATGTTATATTGTCAGGTATTACTACATTGCTCTGAGAAGAACTGCCAAAAGTATATTCAAGTGCATAATTACCTCCGGTAGAAACAAAATTCGACTCTATCTCAAGATCCACGATAATCTTGTCGCCAAAAGCAAGTGAAACAGCACTGCCGGCTGCTGTTGTAATTGTCTGAAGACCTGTTGCTATCGGCATTTCAACTGTATGTGTTGTCCTCGGCACTATCGTGGATCCGAATGCGCCACCTGCTGTCCATGTATAAATCATATAACGACCTCTCGCATTTGCATTCACCGTGCTTTCTCTGTCATAAATATTTATCGTCCAGGCAGCAGCAGTTGTTGTTGTGGCTGTTGCAACTGGGGGAGATACAAAGACCACTCTCTTCCAGCGCTGAGTTACAGTATTTGTAGCGCTTGCATTTGTACCGACTGCCTCTGTTCCTCCAACTGTCTCGTTTGCAACTGTTGGCGCAAAAGGTGACATACTCCTGATGTTAGCTGTACCACCAGCCAACGGCTCAGCATTGAATGTTGCATTTGAAGGCAATGTCAATCTGGCATTGTTATTTCCCCATCGCTCTCTGAAGCTGCTGGTTGTTGTCGACTGGTTTGTTGTCTCCACCTCGGCAACGATATAATCACCGGCATTAAACGTAATGCTGCTGCCGGTATCGTTCGCGCATGTGATGGTCTGCATGTAATAGGATGCGCCAACATTATTACCCATCTCCGTACCGCTCTGACATGCTGCTGAAGTATTCACTATGGTTCCGCCGGCTGCGCCTGTATAGCGTCTTACGTTATAGCGCGTCCTGCCATTCGAACCATTATTGCCCTCATAGTCTTCAATATTAAGAGTAAAGGACTCGCCATTATTTATGGTCCAGTTGTTCTGAAGAGGCAAGGATATGAACTGTGCATGTCGTTGATATTGATTTGCCGTGGACGAACTATTATAGGCAGTGTTCTCGTTTGTACCTCCCGCAACAGGAGTCATAAGACGCCGCCAGTATGTTGTAGCATTATAGGTGCCAGAATTAATGAAATAGCCATTCGGATAAGCAGAACCTAAGGTGCTGTCATCTGCTCCTCTCTGCAGATAAACAACATTAGTATTGGAAGAAGTGGTGTAATGATCTGTCGGGGCTACCCCTGATACAGACTCCTGTAAAGAGGGCTTCATATATAATGTATTTGTAGTCGTGGTTGAACCTGCGGGTGTTCCCGGACTACCCAGATTGAATGCTGTATAAATATCCTCAGATGCATTTGTCATTGCCGCAACATTGTAATAATCCTTGTTTGCTATAGTTTTCTTTGTGCCGCCTATTGCATCTGTTGTCTTGCTGTGGCATCTGAAACAGAATGCCTCCTCAAGGGGGTCTACTGTTGCTGCACCTAAAGTGGAAATCAACCTTCTTGACGCATTATCATGAGTTGCGAACTTGGGTGTTACATTGGGGGTTGAACTATTATTCTGGAAGGTCTTTGTGTCATTTCCAGTATTGTGGCACTTCGAGCAGTTAGCTCTAAAAACCCCGCTTTGAGTGCTTATGAACGTGCTTGTTACCTCATAGTTATGCGCTGCAGGTAATGAAGGATTATACATTGCCTTATTAACCACCGGGGTTGTAGTTGTATTGTCATCTTTCTGATTTGAGATGTTCTTGGCCATTGCAGTCATGTGACAGCTTGTGCATATCCCGCCATATAACTGGGTGCTGTCAAAATCCTTATTTGTATAATACTCATAGGCAGTGGGAGCGCTGAAAATACTTGTTCTCAGGTTATACGCCCTTCCCGGAGAATTGGCATTCAGCATCGGGTTAAATGTAGTGTGGTCAACATGACACATTATGCATTTCCTGCTCGCGTGGGTTACCGTACTCGTAGGAGCTGTCAGCGGGTATACTCTGCTTGTAAGTGCATCCGGATACATCACATGATGGTATCCTGCATTGTCGTCCATATCTACCTTGTGGCATTCAGTACAGTAATAGGTGTTACTCCACATTGCTGTATTGGTATCGAGGCCGTCAGGATGACATGATACATTTGTGCAGGTGCTGACTGCCGAACTGCCATAAGCAAAGGTGAATGACCCTATCGTGACAGGCTTTGCTGCCCCTATTTCGTTTCCTTCCCATGCAGGATATGTTCCGTCTGTATCAATATTATAAACCTTGTTCATATGTGTTACTTTACTTGCGATCGAGGTATTATCGGCCGTTGTCTCATAATGACAGTGAGCGCATGACGGGTCCTCAACAGTACTGCCGCTTTGCCTCAGATGCAGCTGATGCGCGTTGGGTGGGGTCCCACTTATATTTATAGGCGCGGCCTTTCTGTAGTCTGATGGATCATAATATGTATTGCTGTGACAGTCATAACATTGCCTGTATTTCTCTGTTCCCCAGTCCAGCGAAGCGTTCGGAAGGAGTGTGCCGGTCTTGACTGAAGTCCCGTCGCTATGGCAATAAGTATTGGTACAGTTACTTCCACTGCCATCCCCATATCCGATACCAGGGTTGAAAGAGGATCCTTTATTATAAGTGCCACCATAAAAAGTGTCGATCTTCACTTCAATAAAACCATTTACATGTTTGGTCTTTTCACTGGTTGTACCGTTCAATGTATCATGGCATACATAGCAATTCTGATCAGTACAGGCATCAAAAATATCAACATATGTTTGGCTCCAATTATGACATATCAAGCATGGCGTAGGGTCATTGCAGTCATTCCTGTTCAAATCCCTGTAATGGCTTCCATGACTTCCGGTGCTTAGGCCTCTGCCATGCTGGGTTGTACCAGTTCCCGCAGTGGAGGGATTCACATGACAGTTTGTGCATCTGTTCCTCTCTGTTGTCCATGTCATAGTACTGTATACAGATGGCGGTCCATAACCTAAATTGCCCTGGACATTCGAATGACAATAGACAGTGCAGTATCCATATGCTCTCGGTGTAACGCCATCTGAAGGCACCGCAGTACCTGAAGCTATGCTGTAGTATCCATCTCTCGTCCTAAAATCAGCTGTATTAAAGTGCCAGTCAACATAACCATTAACATGTTTTGTTTTATCAACTATTGTATAACTTGAGTATGCTCCTGAAGAACTTGGCGTGCCGACTCCACTTAAATCACCATGGCAGAGCGTACATGAATACTCCCGGTTATATGTGTGCCAATCTATAGTCTCACCTGTAAGCCTGGCTGAGCTGGTCACATGCCTTTCATGGCTTCCTGTTATAGGAATGCTCGGTTCATCATTTAAAGCATTATGGCATAATGTGCCGCATGGTGCAGAAGGGGCTGGTTCGGTATGTGTGATAGGGAAATTCTTTCCGCTTCCCGGATAATTGCCATGGCAGTATGTATTTGAACAGGTGCCTTCACTGTAATTATATGTATACTCATTCCAGGTAAATGTTTCGAAAGAAGCTGGTGCGTATGTGCCGGTTGCTGCACTTTTAGGGTCCTGAATAGCCACACCTGCAAATATGACCTCAACCGTATGTGGATTGTTCTCAGGCCCACCGGTATTTTGGTGTATCCCGCTATGGCAGATACCGCAGTCATAGCCATACGTAGATACCGTTGAATCTATTATCAGAGAACCATAAACATATCTGGCTGATTCTCCATGAATGGTATGTCTCCCTGTATCAGGCGGTGCTTTATGACACGTAAAACAGTCACGCCCCCTGAATCCCTCAGTATGAAGATGACATCTTGAACAGTTCTCTGTTGGGTCCTGATAGTGGCCATTCTCAGGGTTCCCGGTTGATACCCATCTTAGATCAGAGGTCGTGGGATTTTTTGTCTGGGTATGACATACCTGGCAAACACCTGTTATATTAGTTCCTGTAGCAGAACTGTTCACATAACTTCCTGTAGCATTGCCTGTTCTATTATAAAAACGTACAGTTTCAGGAATGGTTGTAGTTGATAGATATGAATAATTATTTACAGTCTTCCTTATGAGGTCTATATTTGTAGTGTTATGAGCAGTGTGACAGTCAAGGCAGATAGTCTCCCATTTTCCATACGCTGAAGGGGTTGAAGGATCAGCATGACTTGTCTGGCTTGAATGGCCTTGTATTTTATGACAGTCCATGCAGAGCTGGCTCGATGAGTCTCTTACCATCAGCTTGCCATCGCCTGTCTTTGCGCCCCTTACAGTTATTGAAAGACCCGGCGATCTGCTCGCTTGAGACGCACCTGCGTCATTATATGCTATAAACCTGATCGTGTGAGTTGAGTCGTCAGCATAAGCGCTTAAGTCCCATACATATTGAAAAATCCTGCAGTTAGTCCCGCAATCTCTTGATGTCAATTCAATACCTGTAGATGAGTATGCGCCAGTATCTATTTTGCGTCTCACTCTGGAGAGTCCAGAATTAATTGAGACAGGACCATCAGAATCCCATATTTGTACTAAAACAAGGACCGATGGTTTACTTACTGCCGCACCTTCGATCGGGGTTAAAATACTTACTGTAGGGCCAGGGGAAACAGCAGAAGCCGACAATGGCATTAAAAGAACAAAACATATACAAAGAATGCCTAACAGTATCTTATGGCCCATTTTCATGTCCCTTCCGTTAAAATCAATATGATCCTTTATAATTCTCATGTTATGGGACATCCACGGTAAGACCATTGGAATCAGTATAATGCATCTTATGGCAGGTGAGGCACCTCACCCTGGTTTGCTTATCAAACACAAGATTATTAGTCTTATTAGCGCCGGCAGTTGTACCAGGTTCTGACAAACTGTTGTTTTGGTATCGCGGAGCTGTCTGTTGTTCTCCGCCGTCAAAATCACGTGGTACCGCGTGGTTCAATCCCCTCTCATTCTCAAGCGTTTCTCCTACTGAATGGCTGAAAACATTAATACCGTCTGCAGGATATGAACTGTCCTCACCTTTTATCCTTGCATAAGTCATAGCCCTGTAATAGTGACAATCCTGACAAAGATCATTTGCTTCATTTTTATCGCATGACTGATCATTGACACACAAAAAAGCAGTGCGCATAAAATGCCTGCCGGTGCTGACACCTTCTGTATAAGGGGGAGCAGCAGGATCCCATGATTCTGCTCTCTGGTTATGCGGGTTGTGACATACAGAGCAGTACACTACACCGCCTGAAATAGTAAGCCTTGCTTTAAGATCTTGATTGTAAAGCTCACTGACAGCTCTTAACCCATAAGCATTTGTAGAAGCGCCTGTTGTAGTAGGCATAGTTCCGATCCAGCTATGATTATATCCGTAAGTCCCCGGAATTGTTTTTCTTGTTCCTACTTGAGCAGTAAAAGGCTTTCCAGTGGGTTGATCCGTCCAGTTATGACAAGAAAGGCAGAGATTTGCATTCTCTTCTTTGGTCAGACTTGTTCCCGGAGCATTATGAAGGGTATGGCATTCGTTGCATGGTACTGAGTCATCACCAGCAGTCTGAGTATGAGGAGGATCAGTGGCCAAAGATATTTCAAACAGGAATATCAGGACGATCAAGGTTAAACCTGAGAACAATATTTTCTTCATATTTATATTATAACCGGTATAAATGCTCATAGTTTAGTCGGCAAACCTTCCCAAGCTGATATTCACACCATACATGCTATCCATCGCCTTTATGGTTGTGTCCATAAATATTCCGTCAGAATCAAAAAATCTTATTAAAGACATATTGCGTTTATCAGTACCTGCACCTGCTGCGATCTCGTCAACTCCATCACCGTCAATATCACCAAGGCATACGGCATAAGTCTTTAAATAACCAAGGTCTCCGAACACGTCTATTGTTATGCCGTATTCTTTACCCTCACCACCCAGGATCCTGATTGCAGATTCTTCTTTCTTCTTGCTGACAGCCTGAGTAATGCTCAGGCCTATTTCGTCCACCCCATCGTCGTCAATATCACCTGCTGCAATACGAGGGAGGTATTTGGAACCTGATGGAATACTCCAAAGCTGCGTAAAAGTATTTTCAGCAGTATTGATATCAAATGCCCTCACACTTTCTAAATCAGCCAGTATGGCCTCAATGATACCGTCTCCATCTATGTCTCCAAGCGCTATCGAAAATTCACCCTGAATATTCTCTGTAAATAATACTGGCTTTTCCTGTATTTGTCCATCAGCATAAGTAAAGACTTTTATTACCCTTCTCTGCTCCATGCTGGTAATTATTTTGTTCTCTAAAGCCATTAGAATTTCGGCCTTGCCGTCATTGTCTATGTCGCCCACAGCAATGTCTGCATTATTATACGATTTGGATAATGCCAAAGAAGCAAGTTCCGTTCCCTCAAACGAATAAACCTTTAAACTGCTTATATTGTCAGTAACAACTATTTTATCAATGCCCTCACCATCAAGGTCTCCGGCAGCAACCCTCAAGCTTTGAATCTTATTAAAAGGAACTACTGAAAAGACCTTGTTGCCTGTTAAGGTAAGTACAGAGAGTTCCTTGCCTTTCTTATCGCCTGAGCCGGCAATTATATGTGTAACAGCCAGCTTCTTTGTATATTCTCCTCTGATCACTGCTGCTTTGCCGGACTCACCGGACTCAACAGTAAAACTCCTGCTGTAAGGCCTGACATATCCGCTGACATGATCAAAAGAAATAAAATATCTGCCTGCTTGTACAGCCTGTTTTGCCCATGACATGCCTGAACCGGAATAGTTCTGCGGCCCGGTAATGGTAAATGAGGCTTCGTTAAGGTTAGTCGTGACCTGAATATCTCCGGCACCTATCACGTTCACTGTTACACTTGCAGAAGCCGGGCTCCCGATAACATTAATTCCGGCATTTATTTCTACATATGCTGTATATGTGCCGGAGTCAAGTTTATTTATTTCATCATTAATACTGACAATTGGTGAAGATGGTGTCGTCCCTGCAGAATTACCAAGAGTAAGCCACTCTGCAGTTGTATTGCCTGTCCATGGAATATTTGCGCCGATAGAACTGATCAGCAAAGAGCCGGAAGGCAGATCTGCTGAATTCTTTTCGTATGTAAAAGTAAATGATGATGGAGCAATTGAAAGAACCGGCATCTTGACTTCCACACTTAACTTGAGCAAAGACACTGTACCGGAAGGAGTCATGAATTTAACTTCGACGTTGTAGTTGCCAGGCAAAACCTCAGCCGGATCAACGATCACATCAACAGATGAAGGTGTTGTACCGGAATATGCTGAAAGGGAAACCCACTCTTCAGACACAGTAGCTTCCCATTCTGTGTCAGTCACCGCTGAACTCAAATCAACAGTCTGTGTAACAGAAGGCCCCCTGGTATAGGCAATAAAACCCAATTCATCCTGTGATAGTTCAATGCTGCTATATGCATCTATTCCCAGAGAATCTATCCTATAGTTATTGCTATTGGCAACAAACATCTTGCCGTCACGGTCTATTACTGCATCTGTCGGTGTTTTGAACTCAAGAGTCCCGGCACCGTAATTACCAATATAGTTCAAGAAAGCCCCGTTTCCTCTGTCATAAACAGCTATAACGCTATGGAATGCATCTGTTACATATATCCGTGTGCTGTCAAATGCAATGCCGAGCGGGCGAAGGATCTTATTCCCTCCCCCCAGCATTCCACCGCCATTGCCTTTAATGCTCTTTTTCAATATACCGGTCAGGCTATAAATCCTTATATATAAGTTCTTATAATCAATAACCAAGACCTCGCCTGCTTCATCATCAACAGCTATTCCAGAAGGTACCCTAAGAAGGCCTGAACCAAAAGTGCTTAGCAAAGCGCCGTCAATGGTTGAATAAACCTTTACCATGTTAGCTTTACTGTCTGTCACATAAACTTTTCCTGTGCTTGAAACCGCTATATCATTCGGAAGAACAAATTCACCGTCGCCGATGCCGAGCATAAAAATAAGATTGCCTTCCAAGTCATAAACCCCGGCGTTCTTATTCTTTGCATCTGTTATGTAAAGCATTCCGAATTGATCTGCAGCAATACCTAATGGAGTACCTTCAATGCCAAAAGCATTCAAAAACAGACCATTGTTCGAAAAAACACTGATCAGTCCATTCATAGGATCAGTTATATATATTTTCCCTTCAACGCCTGCGGCAATTCGCGCAGAAGCGCCAGAAGGAACAGTGTAAACACCCACAGGATCTATTGAAGGAGGAACAGCAGAGAACGCAACACCTGTTAATAGTATTGAAATAAATAGGAAAAACAGTATTGATAACTTGCTCTTCTTTTTACGCATAATGCCTTAATATATTATTTGCAATTAACATGCCATTTTTTATCAAACAGGACTATTTCTTGAAAACTATGGGGTATGATAACACATTCTTATTTTTTCTTCTATTGTTTATTTCCACGAAAAAAAGAAAAAAAGGAAGCAATTTTCGTCTGCAGAAAATTGCTTCCTTCTACAAAAAACCTTACCGCCGGAATCTTATTTTTTCATTCTGCTCAAAATCCTTTTTATCTCTTCCGGCATCTCACCCTGCATATGCTCAGCCAGATAAGAATTAGTAGAAATAAGCTTCATGACTTTTATCATGAATTCCTGTTTTTCCGGGGTCATGCTGTCAAGATTTCTCATCTTATGCATATAAAAATCACGTGATGCATGTCCCAATTCCTTCCTCACCTCGTTTATTGTCATCTCCCTCGGCTTTACCACCGGTTCAACCAGATTATACTTACTGTAGTCAAAGATCTCAATGTAAGGCTTAAGCATTGGGTATATCTCCGAATAAGGCCATGGTGCTATAGCAAGGAAAAATGCAAGGTCAGGGTTATAATATTTGGCGAGTTCTACCGTATGTTTTATCTTCTCCGCAGTATCATCAGGCATTCCGAGGACAAAAGAGGTTTCAGATACTATGTTATAACTGTTTATCAGGTCAAGAGCCTTTTTGGATTGTTCAACCTTTATATCTTTTTTGAAAATATCCAGAGTTTCCTGGGTTGTTGCTTCTACCCCGACATAAATGTGATCTATGTTGGCTTTTTTATACTTCCACATTATATCCTCGTCCCGGATTATGTCGTCCACCCTTGTTTCCATCAGTATCTTTGTTCCGACCTTTCTTTCTATCAGCAGGTCGAGAATCTTCTCCCATCTGCGCCTGTCAAGGGTTGGGGTTTCATCTGATATCATTACAATATTTACCCCATATGTATTCCTGAGATATTCGAGTTCTCCAACAAAATTCTCCGCAGTTCTTCCACGCCAACTCCTCTGCCAGAACAATTGTTGTGAACAAAATGTGCATTGTTGAGTGCATCCTCTCGATGAACTTACAACAGCAAGCCTTGAATCTTCCACAGGCCTGTACGTATATATAGGCCAGTCTATAAGGTCCCATGCAGTCGGAAGGGAGTCAAGGTCTTTTATAAACCCTCCAGGCAGAGTTACCTCTACCTTTTCCCCTTCTCTGTAAGCTATGCCCTTAACCTTTGAAATGTCTGCTCCCTGGGAAAGTGCATTCATCAGGTCAACTATCACATTCTCGCCTTCTCCGCAGACTACATAGTCAACATACATATGATGATCTTTAAATATCTCTTCGTAGCAAAATGTAGGATGGACATTTCCAATTACTGTGATGATCTCCGGATTAATATCTCTTGCGAGTTTCAAAACCTTTAATGCATCAACTATTTCAGCAGTAAATGCTGTTGTTGCCACAACATCCGGCTTAAGATCCGTTATCTTTTTTTGTATATCCTCATAACCATGCCAATAGCTCATCGCATCGTAAATAAAAGGGTCGTACCCTGCTGCACGAAGGCTGCCGGCGATATACACAAATCCGACATTCATCCAGACGCCCGCTGACTCAACAACTCCTGAATGGTAAGGAGGGGTAATAAGCAGTATTTTTCTGATCTTTTTCATTGTTTATATATTAAGCAATTTTAGAGCAATTATTAAAGGCACTTTCACTTAAAAATAGCAAATAAACATATTTATTGCTGATCGATACTTTTTTTGAGTTAATCCTAAAAACGGCAGTTCGAGTCTGTCATTGCGAACCTGCCTGCCGGCAGGCAGGCAAAGTGAAGCAATCTCGCAGTTTTATCCTGAGATTGCCACACACCCTTCGGGTGTTCGCAATGACATGTTTTTATTCACTTTTTCGTTTTAACTGCTTTTTTTAGGTTAATAGGGTGGATCCCGGAACAATCACAGAGAGTACGAACAACCACAACAATTTGATTGCAGATTCCGGTTTTCTTCAGATGAATTACTTGCTATGGCAATCAGTACAGATCTGGCTTTTGTCACTCTCAATAATGGCTTTGTCAAATCAACATCTTTTCCTGGTTCACGGACATTATGACATAGGGGACATTCAAGCCTGTTGACGAACAGCTATAGATTATTGGTTGTTTTCCGGTGCCTTTTCTGCTTTTTTATTGCTTTTATACTCGTCATCCTGGAAATCAGGGCCCCTGCCGATAAAAGTAATCCCTTTCAGATTTATTCCCTTTGTAATACGCCCTGTTTTTACAACAACTTTGCCAAGATTTGACTGTGGGGTCTGTTCTCCATATTCATCAACAATTTCGCTCTCCACAGGCGGCCCGCCGCCATATCCGCTCCTTAGCTTTAAATAATAGTCGCCGCCTTTATGGACTCTGAGAATGTATCTGCCGTCCTGTCTGGTTTTTTCTGAAGCAAACAAGGGCTTACCTACAATGGTCGGTGTCACGAACGCGACGACCAGCGCTCCTTCCACAGGTTTGCCGTCTTCATCAAATATGTGACCTTCAATACCAGTAATCCCCTTTTCGACAGA
>MHDW01000206.1:18259-18525 GCA_001803645.1 Nitrospirae bacterium GWC2_42_7
ATAAAGAAAAAATCTCCCTCCATCGGGGGCCCTATCTTTTTCCCATCCTCCCTTTTTACTGCTCCAAGACAATATTTTCCTTCCGGCACCTTTGTGCTGAATCGTCCTTGATCATCCGTGCTGGTGTTAAAATCAGGGACTCTCCAATACTTATAATATGAAGGTAGCGGGGCTTTCTTTGCGTTGTACAGATAGACCATGGCATCACTCATCACTCCCCCATTTTTGATCATCAATTGTCCGGAAATAGTACCGGATTTCTCATC
>MHDW01000207.1:0-3032 GCA_001803645.1 Nitrospirae bacterium GWC2_42_7
AATATTCCACCAACAGGGCACCGGATTGAGTTAACTGCCTCATCATTAAAAACAGCATCCATGTTTTCAGCACCAACACATTCTCCACTAAATATCTTCCTGCTTATACCGGTATTGTTATGTATAAGAGTCATTGAGAGGTCCCCAACATGGGTATGTGTAATCTTTAATCCAATATCTATATCCAATAAATTTGCACATACTCCGGAAGGCACAACCAATGTTGAACTAACGGAACTGTTGTCTTTTATGTTTTTTGAAACATCTGTACTTGTGTAGGTTACGCCGCATATGCTCTCGTTTGGTGTAATCTGCATATCAGCTTTCGTTATTGTATATGCTCCAGTGCCACAACTGTTATTGGCCCTTACCCTGTAATAATAATATTTGATCGTTGAACAAACGTTATTTGTATGGCTGTAGCTCTTTGAAGTGTTTGTTATATTTACGCAGCTCTCATTGTTAAAATTACTGTCAGTTGACTCGCATATGTCATAGCTCGTTGCCCCAGATACAGACGACCATGTCACATTATAGCTTGTTTCTGAACTGACAGAACTGCCAGGGTCGCTTAAAACCGGCATTACCGGAGCTGCACATGTACTGCAATTCAATGTTATATTCCAATCATCAAGTGTACCGGAATCATCTTCCATGTTATCAGTTATGGTCAGTGTCCATGTCCCGCTGCCGTTTATACCGTCGAATATTGACAATGCGTTTGATGGTTTGAATGTTCCATGAACCGGACACTGGATTGAGGTAGATGCTTCATCATCAAGCACAGCGTTTATATTATTATAATCATAACTAGTATTACACTCCATGTTAAATATGGTTTGACTTATTCCTGTACTGTTATGCATAAGAGTCATTGAGAGATCCCCAACAAAAGTATGAGTAATTTGTAGTCCAATATCTATATCCATTAAATTTGCGCATACTTCGGAAGGCACAACCAATGTTGAACTAACAGAACCGTTGTCTATTATGTTTTTTGGAACGTCTGTGCTCGTGTATGTTCCGCTCTGTGTGCCAGCGTATATAGTTGAAGGCATTGATGGATCTAACGAAAGCGTGTATATTACTTCTTCAGGCCCAATAGAATTCCATTCGTTAATACCCGCTTCTGCAATCCCTGATACAGACATCCCCAACAAAAAAACAATCAGAACAATCCCGCCCCAGATACCCCGTGTTTTCCTCATGCTTTCTCCTCCTGTATAATCAAACCCGGTTGTGCTCCCCTGAAAAATTCAGATTAATAGTTGTCTGAGTTTATCAAAATAAAACCTTATATATCAAGATAATTTTAATGTGTATAATATCCCTATGCAGAATTATTATCAGTTCCTTATTCCCCGGCTTAACGGCCTTGAGATCAAAAAGGACTTCAAGAAACATCTCGGCCTTGTGAAAAAAGGAATAGCAGGGTTCATCATCTTCGGAGGGAAGCTGGAAGAAACAAGAAAATATGTTCAAAAACTTCAGGATGAATCCGAATATCCTCTGATAATCTCTTCTGATCTTGAGCAGGGGCTCGGACAGCAGATAAAAGGCGGAACTCTTTTCCCGCCTGCGATGGCAGTTGCATCAGCAATTACCCCCCCACATCCCCCCCTTGACAAGGGGGGGCCAAAGGGGGGGTGGAGTTTTGAAATCATAGCTCATAGTTCAAAATTAAAACTTCTTAAAAAGACATACAAAGCATTTGCTGAAGAGGCGAAATATGCAGGGATAAATACGATCTTTGCCCCGGTTTTAGACATAAATACGAATCCGAAAAATCCTATCATATGCGTGAGGGCCTTTGGAGAGGATACTGATACAGTTTCTTCGATAGGATGCCTGATGATCAGGACTTTTCAGCAAGCAGGGATCGTAGCATGCGGCAAGCATTTTCCCGGACATGGGGATACTGAAGTTGATTCGCATATCAAACTTCCGTTAATAGACCGCTCATTAAGCTCATTGACAAAAAAAGAACTTGTACCTTTTAAGGATGCTATCACAGCAGGTGTTAAGATGATTATGTTAGGTCACTTGAGCGTGCCTGCTATTGATCCGTCCGGCATTCCTGTTTCTTTCTCAGAAAATGCAATCAGATTCATAAGAAACAAAATGGCTTATGACGGCATACTTATCACCGATGCAATGAACATGGGCGGCATAGGGAAATACTCAGAGGAAGAGGCCGCATTCATGTCGCTGAAAGCTGGAGTTGATATTATTCTGCATCCATCTGATCCTGAAAAAGTCGTTTCCTATCTCGAAAAAAAGAAGATGATGTTTGACACAAAAAAGATTGTGAGCTTCAGGAAAAGTTTTTCTCTTAGTCCTTCCTCATCCATGCCTGATCTTTCAAATAACCAAAAGCTTTCAGGTGAACTGGCAGAAAAGGCCATAAGAACTTACGGAAAATTCCGGATAAAAAGCGATCCATTCCTGATTATACTCAACGACGAGGAAAAGGAAAAAGGAGAGGTTTTCAGAAAAGAACTTAAAAAAGAATTCCCTGGACTTAAGACTCAGGTGATCAGAATGGATTCCGACATACAAGAGCTAAAGATCCCTGAAAACGCCTTTCTTGTTGTTGCATTATTTTCAGAAACTAAGGCATGGAAGGGCGGTGCGAGCAAATGGCTATTCAAGAAAATTTCATCCCTTGAAAAAAGGACTGAGCTGTTTGTTTCTTTTGGAAGCCCTTACCTCATTGACAATATCAAAGGAACAGCAAAAATCTTCGCTTATTGGGATTCTGACTCCGCACAAAAGGCAGCGGCAAAAATCATTGCAGGCAGGAAATAGATTCATAGTTAGAAATCTTTTGCTTATCCAGACAAACCACCCCTACCCCTCCTTAACCAAGGAGGGGAGCTTAAACCAATACGCCCCACCTCTACTTTCAAGCCTCTTAACTCCCCCTCACCCTGCTTAAGGCACCTACTGTTGGCTCTTATCTTAAGAGGGGGAAAAACAACACGACAACTTCAATAAAGTTATGCTTCTTATCTTCTCTATTCCCCTCTTAG
>MHDW01000207.1:3180-8516 GCA_001803645.1 Nitrospirae bacterium GWC2_42_7
AGGGGTGGCCGAAGCCTGCCTGCCGGTAGGCAGGGCCGGGGTGGTAAGAATCTCAACAGGGGATTAAGGGGTGGTAAGTGGTAATTTCCAATACTCCTTCAGCTTTGTTTTCTTTAAACCTTTCAGGGGTTTGTGGTATATTGTATAACTATGTATTTAAATGCTTTTTTCTGCCAAAAACAATATCTCATTCTGTTTGTCCTGATAACAGGACTGATGCGTTAAATAATGTCAAAACTTCATCTTGTTCTCGCATTTCATAACCATCAGCCGGTCGGTAATTTTGACCATGTTCTTGAGGATTCTTACAGTAAGGCATATCTGCCTTTCCTTGAAACTCTTCTTAACCACCCAAGGCTTAAGGTGGTTCTGCATTATTCAGGCCATCTTCTTTCCTGGATACAAAAACGCCATCCTGAGGCGATAGAGATCATCAAGGGCCTTGTCAAAGAAGATAGGGTTGAGATCCTCTCAGGAGGTTTTTATGAACCGATCTTGTCAGTGCTGCCAGAAAAGGACAGAATTTTACAAATAACCGAACTTTCAAAATTCATAAAAAAGAATTTAGATTATGAGCCAAAAGGCATGTGGCTTGCTGAAAGGGTCTGGGAACCGCATATGCCTAAATTTATTTCACAGGCCGGCATAGAATACGTGCCAGTTGATGATTATCATTTCAAGCTGACTGGCCTCAACGATGGAGACCTCCTGGGATATTATATTACAGAGGACGGTGGAGCCCGTATCAATGTATTCCCGGGGAGCGAAAAACTGAGATACTACATCCCTTTCAAGTCTGTTGAGGAAACAATATCCTACTTCAGGGATATTCATATGAGAGGCGGCAACCCTCTTCTTACCATGTCTGATGACGGCGAGAAGTTCGGCGGCTGGCCCAAGACTCACAAGCACTGTTATGAAGACAGGTGGTTAGACAATTTCTTCACTGCTCTTGAAGCCACCTCTGAGTGGATAGAAACTACTACGTTCAGCGAATACTCCTCGAGATTCCAGCCTGCAGGAAGGGTCTATCTGCCGACAGCCTCTTACAGGGAGATGGGAGAATGGGCACTGCCATCAGAGGGAACTCTTGAGTATGAATATGTGCTTGAAGAAATGGAAAAGATAATAGGCGAAAGGTCCAAACAGCTCTTAAGAGGGGGCATATGGCGTTCATTCATGGTGAAGTATCCGGAGTCAAACCATATACACAAAAGGATGTTCATGATAAGCCGCAAGGTCTATGATGCCTGTAAAATAAACAGCAAGAAAGGCCGTGAGGCGCAGATCGAGCTCTGGAAAAGCCAGTGCAATGACGCATACTGGCATGGTGTTTTCGGAGGCCTTTATCTTCCGCATTTGAGATCATCTCTATTCAGATATCTGCTTAAGGCAGAGGAGATTGCAAACAATATCCTTAAGAACAATCCGAGTGTTGAGCAGGCTGATTTTGACTGCGACGGATATGACGACATAGTAGTCAACACAGAACACCTTGCCCTTGCAGCCACAGAGAAGAGCGGAAGCCTTACAGAACTGTCGCTTTATAAACAGAATGTTAATATTTTTGATATCCTCACGAGAAGGCCAGAAGCATATCACTCGAAAATAGCGCAAACAGCAAACTCGGGCTCGGATTCAACAAAGACAATACACGACCAGCTTCTTGTAAAAGAAAACGGCCTCGCAAGTTATCTCGTATATGATGACTACAGGAGGGCCTCTTTACTTGACCACTTTCTTGAATACAATACAGGCATTGAAGCCCTTGCAGCATCAGAATATGAGGAATTGGGGGATTTTATAGAAGGGATATACTCTCTCGGCCATTCGAAAAAAGGCAAGAATATCTTGTTGTCTTTCTCGAAAGAAGGCACTATCCGGCAGGAAAGAGTAAAAATAGACAAAACTCTGGAACTGGCAGGTTCGGGCAAGATAAAGATCGAATATCTGCTTGAGGGCACTTTCTCCGGACTTTTTGCGATCGAGATGAATATATCTTTGTTAGGCTCTCCGCATGCACTTGTCAGGGTCGGGGACAAGACCTTACAAATAAAAAATACAGCCGCATATAAGGGAATAAATGAGTTCAGCATCGAAGATAAATTCTTAAATCTCTCTGCGTATTTCAGCTTCTATAACAACATAGACCTGTGGCACTATCCTGTAGAAACTGTATCATTGTCCGAGCAGGGAATAGAAAGATTATATCAGGGGACATCTTTCCTTTTTGTATCAGAAATGGAACTGCGTGGCAGAAAAAAACTGAAGTTTGAACTGGATTTCCGGGAGAACAAATAATGAAAAGAATTGCGCTTATGATCTTATCTTTTTTTGTAATGATCTCTTTTGCCTATGGTGAGGATGACCCTCTGACAAAACTGAAAGATGACACTATGCTGTATTTTGCACCTCTTAACGGAACGATCACAGCCGTTGACGGGGATAAGGTTGTGATGAAAATAGATTCTAAAAGCCCGCTCAAACCCGGCACGAGGGTAAAGCTTTTGAGAGAAGGAATTCCGTTCATACACCCTATAACCAAAGAAATACTCGGCAAGGTTGAATCAACCGTGGGAAAAGTTGAGATAAAAGAGGTCCGGCCGGAATCATCTACCGGCATAGTAGTTGAAGGAGAGGCAAAAGAAGGGGACAAAGTTCGCATATCAGAAACGAAGATCAAGCTGGTCTTCTGCCAGGACCAGAATGTAGACTGGCATCTTGCTGATGAATATTACAGGAAACTTAAGGCAACAGAAAAGATCGAGATGACAGACACAGCACTTGAAACAAGTGATGAGAAAAAACTTCTCGATGAGGCTAAAAAACTAGGGTCTGAGGTTGCACTTCTGCTGACGACCAAATCAACAGACGACAAAACTCTGATGAGGCAACAGGCATTCTGGGTCTCGGATGGCTCAAAATTCATTGACACAGAAATAACTATAGATGTTGCTTTCGTAAAAGAACTGAAGTTCGGAGATGAACTTTTCTCTCCTCACAGCGGAGAGGCGATCCTTGCATACAATCTCCCTTTCAAAGCAAACCTTATTGCAGCCGGCGATATTGACGGTGACAGAAAACAGGAGATCATTGTCAGTACTGGCAATGAAATAATGATCTATATGCCTGCTGTTGACCTTCAGTTTCTGAAGGATATAAAAGGATTTACCAGAAATGAATTCTTATGGCTCGATACTATTGACCTGAATAAGAACGGCAGAGACGAAATTGTCATAACCACAATGAAAGATAGTGATATTGTCTCATATATATATGAACTTTCAGGCCCCGAGTTCAGGAAGCTCTGGGAAGGAAATTATTTTTTACATAGAGTTAACGACAGCCTCTTTGCTCAGGCATATTCTCCCTATGAAGGCTTTAAGGGAGATGTTCTTAATATGATCTGGGATGGTGAGTATAAAACAGGAGAAACGGTAAAAGTCCCTAAGGGTGTTAATGTTTATGATTTTACTTTTGTAGCCGGAATTGCCGAAGGGGACAGTCTTTTCACTTATGACGAACTTGGATATTTAAATCTCTATAATGAAAAGAAACTAAGAACATGGAGGAGCACCCGGAATACAGGCGAATTCCCTATGACCTTCAAGTTAAAATCCACCGTGTCTTACCTGGATAAGGGAGTATGGTCTATTAAAGACAGACTCATCTCAAGTCATAAGGAAGTTCTGGCTGTAGAGAGGGTCCCTTTCTCAAATATGGCAAAAGGAATAGGCAACAAGAGTTCACTCATAAAGAGCTATTGGTGGAACGGCTTTTCTATGGAAGAAAGCGTACTGATCAACAAGATCAATGGAGGTGTCCTGGATTATGCGCTTGCAGGAGATAATATTATTGTTCTGGCCAGCCCGTTTATGGGTGTAAATTTCGGCAAGATACTAAAAGGCAAAAATCCTCTGGGAACAGCACTATATATTTATGCTGTCAAGGGGAGATAACAAGTTGGACATTCATGGAAGAATACCATCCCATGTCGGGATAATTATGGACGGCAACGGAAGATGGGCTGAAAGCAGAGGCCTTCCGAGAATAGAAGGACACAGAAGAGGTTCTGAAAGGGTAAAAGAGATAGTTGAGGTATCTCTGGATATCGGCATAAAGTGCATCACGCTTTATGCTTTTTCGACCGAAAACTGGCAAAGGCCCAAATCAGAAGTCTCAATGCTCATGAAGCTTCTCGAACTCTATCTCAAAAATGAACTTTCTAAACTGGTGAAAAAGGGAATTGTATTCAGAACAATAGGCGAAACATGGCGGCTTCCTGAAAATATTCAAAAACTCATTAAGGATACAACAGAAATGACTGCTTCCAACAAGGGGATGACCCTTGTCGCTGCATTAAGTTACAGCAGCAGAAATGAGATCACAAGAGGCATAAAGAAAATTATAGCTTCAGGAATAAAACCTGAAGAAGTTACAGAAGATCTCGTCACCTCCAGCCTTGACACAGACGGCCTGCCACAACCTGATCTTATCATAAGGACCAGCGGTGAAAGGCGTCTTAGTAATTTTCTTTTATGGCAGAGCGCTTATGCAGAACTTTATTTCACTGATGTGCTCTGGCCTGATTTTGATAAAGAAGAGTTCATGCTGGCTTTGCAGGATTTTCAGGGCAGGGAGCGGCGTTTCGGAAGCCTTCCTGTAAGCTCGAATGCATCTTAAGCGTCTCATCATCGCATTTTTTCTCTTACCAGTACTTTACATCTACACGATGTATCTGCCTGCAGAATATTTTCTTTTTCTTATCGTCTTTTTCTCAACGATAGCACTCGCAGAATTCTATACCATGTTCAGAATAAAAGGCCTTTTAAAATATGCGGGTATTGTATGCGGCGGTGCACTTCTTTTTGTCTTTTTTATCGCAAGGGAGTTTTTCACTGATATACTTCTGTTTTCTGCACTCATGATCATGGGACTAAGGCTGTTCATTAAAAGAGAACCTGAGGCATCTCTTTCAGATATAGCGTGTGCTGTTTTTGGACTTCTCTATATCCCGGGACTGCTCACCTTTCAACTCAGCCTTGACAGGGCAGATCCCCGATGGATAATACTCCTTTATGCATCAGTATGGGCTGCTGACAGCGCTGCCTTATATATAGGTTCTGCCATCGGAAAGAGAAAACTTTACAAAGAAATAAGTCCGAACAAAACAGTTGCAGGAGCAGTAGCCTCTGCTTTTGGAGGCATTATCGGCGCTGTTTTTATAAAGGTCTTGATCATGCATCACATTCCCTTGCACATAATGATGATCCTCGGCGCTGCTGTCGGCATAACAACAGTGATAGGAGACCTTGTAGAGTCTATGTTCAAGCGCG
>MHDW01000207.1:8627-9361 GCA_001803645.1 Nitrospirae bacterium GWC2_42_7
CCATCACACTTACAGATCTCATTGAAATAAATCCGCTTTAACTGCAATAATAAAAAAAGGATCACAGGAAAAACAGATGACGGATACATCGAAATTCAGGACATTAACACTTTTTTCAGCTATCCTGATCTTCTTTGTCCTTTCATACAATGTTTTCCAGGAATATGTAATACCTGACGTAAAAGGTTATCTGGAACGATGGATATATTATGAAAAAGTCATCTCAAAGAAAGGCCTCAGTCTTCATAAAGGCATGTACTGGAAAGAAAAAGAATAAATACTAATGGGGAAAATCATGTTATTTAAATTACTAAGGAGTTCATTGTTAAGATGTCATTCCCGCTTGTCGGGAATCTTTCTGAAGAAGGACTCCGGACAAGCCGGAGTGACAGACAGTGTAATCATACTTTCGAACATCTCAGCAAGGTTCTTATTTTATTCTCTCGTTTTTTTATGGAGCATCACTCCTTTTGATGTCTATGCGGTTCCTGCAGCCCCTATCCTGCACACACTCACACAGCCGGACGGCACAACCCTCACCGCAAGACAATGGGGTGATGAAAGGTCGCATGGATGGGAAGATTCTGAGGGTTATACAATAGTCCATGACGAGCAGACAAAGCATTGGAAATACGCGGTTAAAGATATTGATGGAACTCTGGTAGGCTCTTCAAAAATTGCAGGCAGGGACTTGCCGCCAGCAGGAATCTCAAAAAAACTGAGGCCCAGCAGGC
>MHDW01000207.1:9407-15610 GCA_001803645.1 Nitrospirae bacterium GWC2_42_7
TGAAAAAGTTGGCCCACCACAAGGTGCTATTTATAAGATTCCGGTCCTGCTTATCAACTTCAGCGATACAACCACAACATATACTGCGGGAAATTTCGAGAGTCTTCTTTTCGGCGACAGTGTCTGGAGCATGAAGGACTATTATGAAGAAGTCTCCTATGGAGATTTCAGTGTTTCTGCAGGCCCGGAGGGAGTTACAGGCTGGTATACTGCCTCTAAAACTCACGATTATTATGGAGCAAATGTTGGCAGTAATGATGAGGACGAGTGGCCGGGTGATCTGGTTTATGAGGCTGTTTTTGCTGCAAATGCCTCAGGCTATGATTTTGCCCCATATGATATGGATGGCGACTGTTATGTTGATGTTGTAAATATAGTCCATCAGGGAACCGGTGAAGAAGCAGGAGGCCCATCAACTGATATCTGGTCACATAGCTGGAGTCTTAATGGGGCGAATTATTGGGGCCGAAGCCATTATGGAAAATTCACAACAAGTTCTCCTTGCACGTCAGGCGGTTTCATTAAAATTGATGATTATGTAATACAGCCTGAAACACTCGATGGCGGCCAACAGACCATGGGTGTTTTTGCACATGAATATGCTCATGCGCTTGGATTACCAGACCTTTATGACACTGACGGCAGTTCAAATGGTGTCGGTGACTGGAGCTTAATGGACAGCGGCTCATGGAATAAAGCAACACAATATGGTGACCGTCCTGCTCATCTTGATGCATGGTCTAAATATTTTCTCGGCTGGGTGGACCCTATAGAGGTTTCAGGCCTCTTAACTAATGAGCCTATCTATCAGGCAGAAGGCGATCCTGATATCTATAAATTTCTTGCCGGCACTCCATTATCAGGTGAATACTTCTTAGTTGAGAACAGGCAAAAGGTCGGCTTTGACTCAGCTTTGCCGGGCTCAGGACTACTTATATGGCATATTGACGGCAGTAAGATAAACTCCAATCTGGATTTAAATACTGTAAATAATTATGAATGCTATCAGGGAGGCCCCTCCTGTTCTGTAAGTCACTATGGCGTCAAACTCATGCAGGCTGACAATCTCTGGGAACTTGAGAAGAGCTTATCTTATGGAAACACAGGAGATACCTTCAAATCTCCAGGGAATACAACTTTCAACGCAACATCCCTGCCGAACAGCAATTTATATAACAGAAACAACAGTAATGTCAGAGTCACAAATATAAGCGCATCCGGCAATCCAATGACAGCCACACTTGATAATACGCCGCCTCTAACTCCGATCTCCCTTACATCTACTCCCGGCACTTGGACAAATACTAATTCTTTTTCCATTAACTGGACAAACCCCTCTGTTCCCTCAGGTATCGCAGGAGCTTACTACAAGATCGGCGCTGCTCCAACATCTGACAGCGATGGAGCTTACACTACCAGCAAGCCTTTTGCTGTATCTGCAACTGCAGAAGGCGAACAGAACATTTACGTTTGGCTGAAGGATGGAGATGACAAAATTAATTACTCGGACGCCGGTTCTACAGTGCTTTATTATGACAACTCAGCTCCTGCTGACGGGACACTGAGCGCTTCGGTAGATAGTTTAAACGCACTATTAAGCTGGACAGAATTTACAGATGCAGGTGGAAGCGGTATTAGCACATATAAACTGGTCTTCAGCACAGGCAGTACACCTGCAACATGCAATGATGGAGCGCAGATATATTCAGGCTCAGGTACATCATATACCCATTCACCTCTTTCAAACGCCACAACTTACTATTACCGGGTTTGTGCAATAGATAGCTCCGGGAACATGTCTTCTGGTGCAATTAATAATGCCTTTGTCGGAATAGCGACGACTCTTCCTGCTGAAGGCGATGAATATTCCTCATGCTCCTATTACTCTCCGCCCACCTTCCTGTGGGACACTGATGATACATTCAGTAAATTAGAAATTCAGTTCTCAATAGACAACTTATTTACCAAACCCACAAAGGCCAATGGCATAATAGGCCTTAACCAGATCTCACTCTCCAAAACATGGAAGAAGATTCTGACCATGCCGGGCACAGCAGGAGGCACTGTATACTGGAGGGTCGCAGGAATTAAGGCTGATAAGTCAATGGTCTACAGCAATACCTCTTCATTTACAGTTGAAGCTCTTGAGCCTGTGTCTAATATGGATATTTCGCCTGCAAGCCGGTCATCACTGCCGACTATTTCATGGGAGAACAACTGTGCAATAAGCTTCAAGGTCTGGTTTGCAAATGACAGCGATTTTCTGAACAAGAGTACCACAATGAAAAGTCTTTCCTTCAAAATACTAAATCCCAACGATAATGGAGGAGCATTTTCCCTGGATCTTCTCTCAAAGGAATGGGACAACATAAGATCAGTTGTTGGAGATATGAGTGGTTCGACAATATACTGGTACGTAGAATCATGGGATAAAATAAAAGGATATGCAAAAACATCGATAGAGAGCTTTGTATTGAATCCGTAACATACCCTTCTGTCTGAAATTTGTCTTATAATAAATCATGGCAAATAAGGTGCAGTGTGAACTTTGCCCTACCGAATGCGTGCTTGAGGACTATCAGGTCGGCGGATGCAGGGTGAGGATCAACAAGGGCGGAGTTCTTTACAGCCTTGTCTATGGAAAACCCTGTGCTGTTGCGGTAGATCCTATAGAAAAAAAACCTTTTTTTCATTTTCTTCCTGCAACAACAGCTTTTTCGATCGCAACAGCCGGATGTGTTCTCGGGTGCAAGTTCTGCCAGAACTGGCAGATATCACAGGCTAAACCAGAGGAAACAGATAATAAAGACCTGATGCCTGATGAGGTTATAAGACAGGCGATATTCTATAACTGCAGGACCATCACATACACCTATACCGAGCCAGCGGTATTTTATGAATACATGTATGACACAGCTAAGATCGCAAAGAATTTCGACCTGAAAAATGCGATGCATACATGCGGATATATTAATGAGAAACCTTTAAAGGAATTAACAAAATATATGGATGCTGCTGATGTTGATCTAAAAGCGTTCACAGAAGATTTTTACAGCAGGATATGCGGCGGAAGGCTTAAGCCGGTACTGGAATCTCTTGTGCTTCTGAAAAAACAGGGAGTATGGCTCGAGATAACGAATCTTGTTATCCCGACTCTCAATGATGACATGAATAAAATTAAAGCGATGTGTAAATGGATCGCAGGAAATCTTGGAGCAGATGTGCCTCTGCATTTCTCAAGGTTCTTCCCCTACTATAAACTAAAGGACCTGCCCCCTACACCTCTTGAAACATTAAAAGATGCAAGGAATACTGCGATGAATGCCGGGCTTAAATACGTATACCTCGGAAATCTGAGGAGCGAAACAGAGAATACGTACTGCCCTGGATGCAAAAAGCTTCTCATCGAGAGAATCGGTTATAATGTAAGACAGAACAATATAAATAATGCGAAATGTAATTTTTGCGGCACAGTGATTTCCGGTATATGGAGTTGAGATGAGGTCATTAGTAAAGCCAAATACGTCACCCTCCCCTTCATCCCCTCCCCTCAAGGGAGGGGCAATATTATTACCCTCTCCCCTGGAGGCCTATGGCTCGGAGCCAACGGCTCATAGAGGAGAGGGTGAGGGGGCCTTACTTATGGACTCCCTTAAAATAACAAGGAGAGAGTTTTTCAGTTTTTTTATAATAGGCGCCGTACTCAGCCTGATCGGTAAAAAGGTGAGAGTTGGGACTAAACCCCAAAAAGCCAGGTTCTGGAGAAAAATAAATGAAGATAAAAAATGACGAACGCACAAAAAACGTCAGTGCGAATTCTTCGCTTGTCATTGCGAGTAAAACGAAGCAATCTCTCTTTACGCTCAGGACAGGCTCCGTGAGGCAATCTCGTTTTTGCCACCTAATGGGGAAAAAAGATTGCTTCGTCACTCCATTCCTCGCAATGACAACTTTCTCTAATGCTTCCGGGATTGTCAAAATTAATCTGCTTGCAGTTTTATACTGTCTGTTCTTATTTATCATTGCCGGCTGCACAGGAAACATAAAAGAGCCTTCTGTTGCAGGGTCTTTTTACCCTGCTGACCAGAACGAACTGAAGGTGATGGTTAATATGTTCCTGTCACGCGCTGAAAGCAAACCTGTTGAAGGGAGGCTTATAGCACTTATTTCTCCTCATGCAGGCTACCAGTTTTCAGGGCAGGTTGCAGCCTTTACATATAACCATCTCAACGAAAGGCAAATTGACACAGTCATTCTTATAGGATCAAGCCACCACGTCTCTTTTACAGGAGCATCTGTTTATACAACCGGAAGCCTGAAAACGCCTCTCGGGAACATAAAGATCGATGAGAGCATTGCCAGATCACTGCTGGATGAAAAGGCTGATGTCAGATTTTATCCCGAGGCCTTTGAAAAGGAACATTCCATAGAAGTACAACTGCCGTTCCTTCAACAGACGCTGAAGAATTTTAAAATAGTCCCGATAATAATAGGATCTCCGACAAGAGAAGCTGTTGATCATTTGACTGATAAATTGATGCGGGTTCTAAGCAAAAACAAAAAAGCAATAATAGTCGCAAGCACAGATCTATCCCATTATCATGACTATCAGACAGCCGTCACAATGGACAATAAAATGATAGATGCCATCCAGAGAATGTCCCTTGAAAACGTAGAAATGCACCTGCTCAACGGAGAAGGAGAGATGTGCGGTGCATATCCGGTAATATTGACAATGGCTGTTGCCCGCGGACTCGGCGCAACAAACGGGGTGCTGTACAAATATGCAAATTCAGGAGATGTCACAGGTGACAAGTCGAGAGTTGTAGGATACGGGGCTCTTGGACTTTACAAAAGCAGCCTGTCCAAAAAAGAAAAAGAGGAACTTCTTTCTATCGCAAAAAAAACTATCTTTTATTATGTAACTCACGGGAAAGTTTTAGAAGCTGAGCCAAAAGACATAAGGCTGAAAGCCAACGGGGCTACTTTTGTGACAATAATCAGGAGCGGGGACCTCAGAGGCTGTATCGGAAATCTTCAGCCTGTAATGCCTCTATATAGATCCGTTATAACAAATGCTGTATCTGCTGCAACAAGAGATCCAAGGTTCCCTCCAATGACAAGGGGAGAACTTGGAGATATGTCTGTCGAGATATCTGTACTTTCTCCGATGGAACTTCTTTTAGATACAAAAAACATTGTGATAGGCAGGCATGGGCTTTATATTGTAAAGGGAGAAAACAGCGGCCTTCTGCTCCCTCAGGTTGCAACGGATTTCAAATGGGATGTTAACACATTCCTTGAACAGGCATCTGTAAAAGCAGGCCTTCCAAAAGATGCCTGGAAAGACAAGAACACAAAGCTTTACACTTTTACTGCTGAGGTTTTTTGATGAATATCCATTTACCACCCCTTAATCCCCTCCTAAAATAGGCGGGGAGCTTGGGAACAGAAATACAACCCACCCCTTAATCCCCTCCAAGGAGGGGACTTTTTTATAATTCCTCTCTTTGGCGGGAGCTTTTTTATAATTCCTCTCTTTGGCGGGAGCTTTTTTATAATTCCCCTCTTGGGAGGGGTGCAGGGGTGGGTATCTTAACACCCCTCCTTGGTTAAGGAGGGGTGGCCGGAGGCCGGGGTGGTTTGTATAATTTTATAATCTTATTTTTAAACTGAGCTGTGTCCGACATAGGCAGGCAGACAAACCTCAAATGTTGTACCCTTTCCCATCTGGCTCTTTATATCGATTGTACCCTGATGCTCCCTTACAATACCGTAGACCATGGCCAGCCCAAGCCCTGTCCCTTTGCCCGGGGCCTTTGTTGTAAAAAATGGATCGAATATTCTATCTATTATCTCATTTGGAATACCTGTGCCTGTATCGGAAATTCTCAGGCATGCATACGTTCCGGGCTTCAGCAAAGGATATCTGTTATCATTTCTCTCTATTTTTCTCATGGAAGTGCTGACTGTGATAGTCCCGCTATTTGGGATAGCATCTCCTGCATTCATTAAAAGATTCACTATGACCTGCTCCAATTGGGAACTGTCGCCTTTGATAACAGGTATCTCATCATTAAGCTCCTTTTTTACTTCAATTTCCTTCTTTTTCATCACCCTTTCAACCAGTTCGATCGCATCCCTCAACGCGTCGTTCAAATTCATCGGCAGGGCAAGAAATTCGACTTTTCTGGCAAAACCCA
>MHDW01000207.1:15644-19579 GCA_001803645.1 Nitrospirae bacterium GWC2_42_7
TGAATTCTCAATTGTTTTCAGTCTCTTTTTGGACATGGCATTCATGTCTTCCTCCATAAGCAGCAATTCAGTATGGCCAAGTAGAGATGTCAACATATTGTTAAAGTCGTGGGCTAATCCGCCGGCCAAAACTCCAATTGATTCCATCTTCTGGGAATGGAATAATTGATTCTGGAGCCGTTTTTTCTCTGCAATATCTCTGTGGAATGACTGTATATATGTTTTACCGTCAATATCTATTGCCTTGGAGCTGACTTCAAGAAGAATAGTGCTTCCATCTTTTCTGAGGTGCTCAGTCTCGAACATAAGCGATTCTCCACTTAGGATTCTGCGCATCCTGTCTTGTTTTTCACCAATATGATTTTCAGGCTCCAAGATTTTTATGCTCGCTCCTGTCAGAGATACCTTGTCAAAACCATGTATTTCACAGAACTGTTTGTTCATATCTATAATTATCCCGTTTTCATCAAAAACAACGATGCCGTCATTTGCGCTTTCGAAGAGCTCCCTGTATCTCTTCTCTGATATTGACAGTTCCTTTGTCCTCTCTGCAACAAGTTGTTCAAGCTGGGTAGAATAAACCTTAAGTTGTTCTTTCTGCTGTTCTATATCATATTTAAGGGAAAATTCGTTAGAAATATTTTTATTGCTAAAATATCTCCAGGCTACTGCTGTAATCAATACAGAAACAGTAAAAAAATTATGCATAAAAAAGGTGCGAAAATTCGTTATATCCTGCAAAATAAGTATTGGGACCAAATACGTAGTATATATAAGTACTGTGGTAATTATAGAACAGGAAACACTGACAGGTATAAATCCCAAAACACAAATAGCCAGCAAAATCAGGCCAACGTAATAGCCAGATTCATACCCCCCTAATTGAATAACCATAAGTTCTATGATAATAGCAGATGATAGAGAAGCAATATATACTAATTGGTGCTGAAAATTACGGTTTAATTGTTTTCTTGCAAAGAACGCAGTAACCAGAAGAATAGTAGCAATAAGACCTCTGTAAATGATAAATCTATTGAAGTGTTCCGGAAAACTGACATAATCTAGTATGCCTATGAAAAGAAAAAGCACAGAACCCATTGCAGCAGCTCTTGGATACCAGAATCTGAATAATTCCCTGTGATTTTTTTCTATATATTCTTTTCTATCCATTGATATTTGTTTCTTTTTTGATAATCAATTTCGCAGTATCCAATCCAATATAAGCCACACCTGGAATACCCTGTGTTTGAGTTGTCCAATGACCTGCCAAAAATAAGTTCTTTATCGCGGTTGTTTGTCTTAATTCAGGAGTGAATAATTGCTCGGGAAAAGTCGCCCAGCCATATGCGGCACCTCTATAATTTAATGTATATCTATACATTGTATGTGGAGTTGCAGCATCTTTATAAACAATATGTCTGGATAAATTTGGGATCGTATGTTCTTCGATCTCTTTTATAAAAGCATCGATAAATTTGTGTTTATTGTCTTTCCAATATTTTATATTTTTAAAAGGTGCATTTATAAAAGCTAAAAGTGTTTTTTTATCAGGTGAGAAATGAACCATATGCGCGTCAAATTTATTCACTTTCCTTTTTTTAGCCAAAAAATACATATCTTCAATATTATAATGGGGTAAATACCAAAGATTTGTTCCAGGTGTGGGTAAAGAATCAAACGTCTTGTCTATAGCTAAATATAAAACAAATAATGACAATGAAGGGATCATATTTTTAATTTTATTTAGATCCTTCTCGGCTATTATTTTCTTGCCCATAAGTTTTACGAATGTTTGCCTTGCGTCACAGTTAGAAACCACATACCTTGACGAGATAAATTCATTTTTATCCAAAACCACACCAGTTACCTTGTTGTCTTTAACTTTTATCTTTTTAACCAAACACGTCAATCGTAATTCGCCGCCAAGTTCTTTAAGTTTTTTTACAAGCATGTCAGGTAACGCCTGCATGCCACCGTCAGGATAGTATCCACCATCAAGAATAAATTCTCTAAATATCTTTATGCCTGTAAAGGCAGCAATCAAGGAAGGCGGCAAAGCTCCGTTACCCAATGCAGGCAGAGAAAGAATTGCCTTTAATTGAGTATCTTTAAAATATTGATCGAGGAACTCTTTGTAAGTTTTTTTCCTCAGTACTACAAACTCTATCGGCTTAGCATTTATAAGATAGTAAATAAATTTTCTAATATTATCTGCTTCATGAGGAAAAGCATGTTGTAATTCTTTAATAGTCTTCTCTGTGTCTATCCCAAAAGTTATTTTATGATCTGGTGAGATAATAATATCAGATGGATCATATCTTGTTATTTTTAAGCGTTTGTCCAGATCTAAGGCCTTAAGTATCATATTCATATTCCCACCCTCTCTGTAACTTCCAAATGAGTGAGCAGCAGCATCAAAAGTAAACCCTTTTCGTTTGAATGAAGTGCAATATCCGCCTGGCTTAAAATGCTGTTCGCAAATAAGCACTTTCATCCCGGCCTTTGCAAGAAAACACCCGCAGACAAGACCACCTATGCCGGCGCCTATGATTATTGCATCATATGCATTTTCACTAGACTTTGGCACTTGGAATACTTCCCTGATTCAACAATTTATTTACAAGTTCAACCGCATCATTTACTGTCATAATATTAGGAATATCCTCATCTCTGACAGATATCCTGAATTTCTTTTCGATAGCAACTGTAATTTCGATGGCCTTAATGGAATCAACTTCCAGGTCGTTAAAAAAATTTGCATCTGGTTTTATCTCTTTCACATCAAATCCCGATACCTCTGAAATTATTTTCAATATCTCTTTTTCAACATTTTCTGCCATCCTGAATTCTCCTCCCTGCATTAATTTCATTGTTAAGTTCTTTTCGATGTAGCATTAAATATATCACAAAATCAAATACTATATTAACTTATTTAAGTATTAAACAAATTCAAAATTCCCTTCATATCTTGCCAGACCTCAATCCTTGCCTAAAGTAGCTTACCACCCCGTCCTCCGGCCACCCCTCCTAAAATAGGCGGGGAGCTTGGGAACTTATGAACTTTTTTTGTTGTTATCAACTCCCCTCCTTGGTTAAGGAGGGGTTAGGGGTTGTTTGCCTGAAATTAATGGAATTCTTTATTTCCACTTACCACCCCGTCCTCCGGCCACCCCTCCTAAAATAGGCGGGGAGCTTAGAGTTTATTTTCATTATGTTTTAAATTTCCTCAGCACTAAAGAAGCATTATTGCCTCCAAAGGCATATGAATTATTCATGGCTATATTGACTTTATGTTTTCTTGCCTGATTAGGAACACAGTCAATATCGCAAAGGGGATCAGGTGTCTCAAAATTTATAGTAGGCGGGATAATATCGTTCTTTACAACGAGTGCACATGTTATTGCTTCTATCGCTGATGCTGCGCCCATGGTATGGCCAAGCATTGACTTGATAGAACTGATCGGGACTTCCTTATATCTGGAGCCGAATACTTCCCTGATCGCAGCACACTCATTCCTGTCGTTCGCCTTTGTGCCGGTGCCATGAGCAGAAATATAATCAACATCTTCCTTCGTAATATCGGATTCCTTTAAAGCTTTTCTCATACATTCCGCAATTCCTTCAGCAGAAGCGTTTGTCATATGATAAGCGTCACAACTAAGTCCATAGCCTAATATCTCAGCATATATATGGGCCTTTCTTCTCAGAGCATTTTCAATGGATTCCAGAACAAGAATGCCTGCCCCTTCTGCCAGCATCATTCCTTTCCTGTTCTTATCAAAGGGTTGGCATTTTTCAGGGGCAACCGCAGAGAATTGATTAAACCCGGTAAATTCTATTCTGGAGATAGGATCTGAAGCGCCTGCAATGACAATATCCGCCCTGCCGGACCTTATTAGATCATATCCATAAGAAATCGCATAATTGCCGGCTGC
>MHDW01000208.1 GCA_001803645.1 Nitrospirae bacterium GWC2_42_7
AAATGTAGTGCCGACTTTGGCCGATTGAGCGAACTAACTTATTGATTTGCAAAAACTTTAAATTTCAAACTGCGGAAGTTGGGCTAATGCGGCAGTTAAGCCGCCCCGAAGGGGTCGGTCTTGAACTCCTGGTTCGCAGAGCGAAGCGTGCGAACCAGAGTTCACGGCTTAACTGCCGCATTCGCGACGCGCTTCGCGTCGCGAACGCTGGCATAACCAGCGAGCGTACAGCAAAAGTCGAAAACAACTCGCGTTTATTGCGAGTCTGGTTGATGATTTTGTTAAGCTTTTATTCTCCAATCTTATGGCCAACCCACCGATACTTACTTCTCACGATATCAATATATTGCTTTGCAACCGATGCTGCTCCTGCAACTCCGGCACCTGCAGCGGCCAAGATAGTTGAACCAGTAGAGATGCCAGCAACGATCACTGGCACAGACAATACTGTCGCCATGTTTGACCAGCGTTCTACTTTCGGAAATACGGACCGTATTGCTTTGTTGAGTTTCCGCTCTTTGTCTTTGAATGTGGCAATAAGGTCAGTTGCTGTTGCACTCTTATTGTCTGCCTCTTTTGCGATGCTATGAATTGTTGCCTTTAACTCTTGAACTTCATCATATGATCGCCAAGTCATTATATTTTTGATATTGGTCTCTACCCTCGAAAAAACATCGGAACTACAGGATCGTTCGTTGCTACACCGCCCACATAACTTGGCATCAAATAAGATTATGGGAAAGAGTTCGTGCTCAGGAAGTTTTGATTTAAATATTTCATTAAAAGCCTCTTGTTTAGTAAAGGATGAGATTGCCGGATTCTGTGCAAAAAGTAGGGCTTTATTAAAATAGGTTTGTGAGGCTCTCGGAAGTAGCAGATCTGCTTTCCACTTTTTCGATAGAAGAAAGCTTGCGTACATCGTCCATAGTGACGGGGCACAATATTCTGTATTGTCGATAAATATTTGGCCGGGTACTTTTTTTTCATCTCCCAATTTGACTGATTTCGGGAAGATTTTAGCGAGCCTAATTCTATCTGCCACGATTTGATCAAATATCTTATCCCTCACTTTTTTTGTTATTACTGTTGATGCGCTCTTGACTTCTATTAATCCATTATCCTCTAGCCTTTGAAAAATCAGGCTAATAGCTTTGCCAATATCCTCTTTACTACCGGGGTAGGAAGATTGCTTAATTCTTTTCAGTACTTCTGGCGTCAGAATTATTTTGTCTGTCCATAATAAAGTTGAGGGATTGGCAAATAACCATGACAAATCGTAATTACACGTCTGACAGGCATCAATGTCTGGATCGGTGCCGATGGCGAGTCCTGTTACTAAAATCTTATTCATAATTTTCTCAGCTTAATGCGGAGTTAAGCCGCTGCCCCGAAGGGGCGTCGGTTTTGAACTCCTGGTTCTCCCGGAGCGGAGCGACGGCAGGAGTTCACGGCTTAACTCCGCATTCTCCCTGAGCGAAGCGAAGGGAGAACCAGTTATTAACCCATTCACGCGCACGCGCGTGAATCCGATAACACCGGAAATCCGATGTTAGTCACCCAGGTTTGAGACGGCAGCCGCCCTAATAATACCGGAATTTGTATGTTAGTCAGATAAAGTTCGATGTTCCCTATAGTTGATAATAATAATTTACACTATTATCAAGTTTTTGAAAAGTGCAAATTTCAAGGAAAATTTCTAAGGATAACTAAGGTATTGAATCCAAGCCTCTCTTTGTCTGTCTGAAATAGTTTGCCCTTGCCTCGGCTGATTACCAATTACCACCCCGTCCTTCGGACACCCCTCCTATAATAGGCGGGGAGCTTTTTGCATTAATTCCCCTTCCTGGAGGGGTTGCCGGTTTTTAAAGTCCCCTCTTGGGAGGGGTGCAGGGGTGGGTTTGTATTTTGTTTCCTTGTTCTCATCATAATGCAGAACGAAGGCACCACGAACATGGCAGAAAGGTATCCTGCTGACATGCATATCACCATCGCCATACCAGTTGAAGAAAAGGCCGGGTGTTTGGCAAAAAGCAGCGCGCCTGCACCGATAATGTTGGTAGCTGCAGACAGTGACACAACGAACGCTGTCCCCATAGTTAAATTATTTCTGTAATCATATGTTCTGCCGATACCGTAATCCACGATAACACCGCTTGTAATGATCGCAGCCACGATATTCACCACATTGAGGGGGAAACCAAAGAGCGACATAATTCCCGACAGCCATACCATTCCGGTTAAAACAGGGATAAGTGCTATAGCGGTCTCCCTGATGTTCCTGAAGAATAAATACGTCAGGATAATATTGAATATGACAGCAAGTGGTATAAGGAACTTCGCTTCTTTTGCTGTAAACCTTGAAATTGATTCGGACATGGCACGGCCGGAGACAATGAACGATCCCGGATGATCCCTGCCCAACTCTGACATGGTTTTTACAAATTCCTTTTCATCAGGAAAAAACGACAGTATCCTGTATCCCTCAGCCCTTTTCTGAACAAACCTCTCTTTTACATTATCTATAAACACGTCATTAACATTGTTTTTATCCACATCTTTATACAGGTTATCAAAAAAAGGAGAAAAAGCATTTTCTGAAAAATCATACTTGCCGGACTCTTTCTTGATAAGGGCTTTAAGCCTCGCCACTCTTCCATGCTTCCAGAAATTATTCCAGCTCTCAACATTATTTATTCTCGTCTCTTCAGAAGACCAGAACATGGCCAGGCTCGAAAAACGATCTATGCCTGTAGATTTAGCAACCTTTTGAAATATTGCGTCATTTGTTTTCATTGCCTCCTCAAAAGTACTGCCTGTAACCACAAAAATAGCCTGTCCGCCCTTCCCTCCCCAGACTTCATGAAATCTTTTTTCAGCATTTAGCACCTCAGGCTCACTTCCGTCGAGCTGTTTGATATCACTTTCTATCCTGGTATTCATGGACAGGGCCAAAGCAGCAATAGTTAAAACAGCCCACAAGCCTATGCTTGCATTTCTCAGCTTCGGGCTTTTTTCTAGCCTGTCGGCTATTCTCGGTTGTTTTATCTCCGGGCATTTCTTCCAGGACAAGCTAAGGGGCAGTATAAAGAGCGCAAACAAAAGGGATATAACAACACATAGTATTGAAAAAAGAGCCAGTTGGTGGTATCCATGGATCTTTGAGAAGTAAAGGACATAAAATCCGAACATCGAAGTTACAGCGTTAATGCATAAAAGTTTTGCCAGCTTCAGTGACCGGGCTGAGTCAACACCTTTTCTTGCTGAAATATAGACCATAAGTCCGTAATCAACAGAGATACCTGCTATAGCAGTCCCGAATCCGATGACCAGATATGAGAGACTTCCTGCATAGAAACTTGTAATATTGATAGCTATTACTACCGCAATAAGCGGAATAATGTATACAAGAACAACTCTCATGTCCATGAAAACAGCAAAAAAAAGCAGAAGAAAGACAATAGAGACCATGATCGACAGAAGACTGATATCCCGTTTAATGACCTTCTCATTGCTGACAGTATGCCGGTGTCCGCTGATAATATCTGTCGAAATATATTTTGGCAACAGTGCAATATTTTCATCAAGTGCAGCCAGAAGCCTTTTGGAGTTAGGCCCGTCCGTTATCTTCACAGGCGTCTGGATGATCATCATTGCATGACGGCCGTCACTGCTTATAAAATGGCCGTCTTCAACAGAGACATCATACCCCATTGAAGCAGGGAGCGCCTTAAGCTTTTCCATGAGAATGAAGTTTATGCCGAGCGGGTCTGACCGGTACAATGGCGTCATAAACACGCTCTCCGGCTTCAGAGACTGTATATAGATCCTTTTTAATTTATCGGATACTGAGACAGGATTTATAAGACTGTCAATAGCGGAAAGGTCTTTCTCTGTAAGGATCTGGGGGGCATAATTCAAAAAAAAACCGTCCATCATATTCATCACTGAAAATCCTGTGGTCACCTTAGTAAATAATGGGGGTGAGAGTGACGCAGCCAGCTGATCTACTGCATTAAAAAGGTCCTTTTTCCCCGCATCATCATTTGTGAGTGAAAAAGAGACGATGATCTTGTCTGATAGATTTGAATCCCGCAGAAAATTCATGCTGCGGGTGATCTCCTCATCAGGCGGAAGCATAAGATCGATGTTGCCCTCGTAATGTACAAAGAAAAGCCCGGCCCCTGCTAAGATGTTAAGGAGGATTATGACAGTTAGAACAAGCTTTTTGTTGGCCTTCAGGAAATCGGACAGCAGAACAAAATACTTATCAAACACGCTTTACCTCAAAAAATCTGTTTTCCATTGGAGTATCTAAAACAGTATTGCTGAATTCTATTGTAGTCGAATCACCGCTCATTTCCAGGATACTTATTTTTTTGAGATATTTCTCATCTTCCCTGAACGTTATCGTAATACTTCTGATCATCTTTTTTGCGATGTTCTTTTCATTCGGGACAAACTCAATGATCAACGGATGTTGTTGCAGCACATTTACATTATTATCATCCATCAGAGTACCGTATTCACCTGAAAACCATACAGACAGCTGATTCACAACATTCTTGAATATCGGGTTCTTTTCAAGAGAAAACTCCTGCACCTTGTTCGTATCCTCATCCCACTGTCTGATGGATTTATCTGTGATCACCACTGAATATTTCACCGGCTTGTCTACATGCCATGCAAGCCTGTTCGGTTTTTCCATATAGATGCGGCCCCGAAGCATGATCTTCTTTTTGAACATTGCGAGATCTTTTTCCTGAACAAAATCTGTCATCAGGTTCTTGAAATTCGAGACCTTATTCCCAATCGTATGCAGCAACTCCTTTACTTCAGCCGGGCTGGAATATTTCCTGTTCTTTTCACCTGTTGCTCCGGTTGTTTCGCTGAATGCTCCGCCGGGAAAAAGCAAAAAAAGCAAAATTAAAAAAAAGATAATTTTTCGTATATCTTCGGCTACAGGATGATATTTCGCTGAGAATACAACCCACCCCCCTGCCCCTCCCAGGAGGGGACCATGATTTATTCCCCTCTCGGGAGGGGTGCTTGGTTTTAAAAGTCCCCTCTTGGGAGGGGTGCAGGGGTGGGTTTGCACATGGGTATGACGACTTTTCACGAGATTGTCAATCTTATTTTTCTTCATGCCAGACCTTTATCTCGCCCTTTGCTATAACATCTTCCCCTTTAAATATCTCACCCTTTATTACTCCGAACTCACCATATTTTGCTACTTTACTGGCTAATATCCGTAATGTATCACCAATGTGCGCACTACCGAATATCTCCAGATTCTTTACCCCAAGGAGAAAACCCTTTGCACTGCCATTGCCATTCCCTATTTTCCTGAATCCTTCCTGCGCTGCTATAGATTGAGCTATGATCTCGGGATAAGAAGCATCGTCGAGACTGCCGTTCTCAGAAACGAATATAGTGTCTTTTGATATCTGAACTTCTGTAACAGATTCCCGTTCTTTTACCTCAAGCAATTTATTGACAATAAGCATAGGCGGCTTGTGAGGGACTAATTCCGAAGTGTTCATAGGAAGTCTGGCAATATCAGCCTGTCTTCCGGTATTCTTCCAGCATAACGGATCAGAAGCAAGATAATCTCCTGTCAACTGATAAGCAGCGCCCCGGCAGCCATAGCATTTGCTCAGATTAAGACATTCTTTGCACGGCCCCTTGATCGTCTGTTTGTAATTTTTAAGGTCCTTCATTACCTCGCTCTCGCGGATTATATCAGCCAGTTTCTTCTCCCTGATGTTTCCGACAGGTATTGTGACACCCACGCAAGGCTGGACATATCCGTAAGAATCTATTGCACATGAGAACTGGTGGCGCAGGCATTCTCCTGCAACCAAAGGCGGCTGGGGTTCCCAATTATATCCGTATTTATCGCGGTCGATCTCCGCTATCCTTGAGAAAAATCTGTAGATCTGTTCAGTGTCAACATTCAGAAGTTCGTTCATTTTTGCATTTCCCTGAGGTGTGATCATCTCGAAGAAAGGCGTAATGCCCTGGTCTCTCAGCCAGGTCCACATACTTTCAAGTTCATCAATGTTCTGCTTGCAGATAATAGTGCTTACTCCCAGCAGTGCGCCGGAAGGATAACCTGCATTTTTTAGATTTTTAAAAGCCTCCTGTATCAGGCTATATGCTCCCTTTCTGCCGGCAAGCATATCCTGAAGTTTCTCATCGAATGAGTTCATTTTCAGGATAACCGCAACCCCATGCTCATATAATATCCTGGCGTTAGAAGCATTTATGCGTGTACCGTTCGTGAAAAGCTCTGTATAAAGACCTTCTGATCTTATGAATGCAAGCATGTCGAATAACTGAGGGTAGACCATTGGCTCTCCGCCAAGGATTATTATCTTTTTCGCTCCCATATCCTTTACCTGAAGAATAAGGTCCCTGATCTCCTCAGGAGTTAATTCGTCCTTGTAATCCGAATCATCTTTTGCGTAGCAGTAAATACAGTTAAAATTGCACCTGCGGCTGAATTCTATCTCAGCTGACAACAACCTGCCATTGCTTACAGCATCTTGTATCTCCTCAGGCGAAAATTCAGCGCCGTACATACGGTTATTACAACTCTTCATTTGTCTGTCTCCTGTCTATTAATCTTACTATCTTCCTCGAATTTCCTGAATAAAGCTGGGCACGCATCTGTTCTTCGCTCATAATAACAACCTCGGGACTCACACGCAGATGCGCATTCAGTTCAGATGCAATACTCTCTGACGAACATGAGCCGTTGTTAACCGACACACAGACCTTTACATTATCCGAAAGGTCATAATTGCTGGTGAGCGTAATGTAATATTCGCTTATGCCCGGCATTCCATCAAGCACAGCATATATAGCCTGAGGATAAAGAGTGGTCCCACGGAATTTTATCATCTGTTGCTTTCTTCCGATTATAGGCCCGAGACGGGAAGAGAAACGCCCGCAGCCGCACGGCTCGTCTATTATAAAACTTACATCACCTGTTTTGAATCTAAGCAGAGGCATACCTTCTATTGAAAGCGGGGTTACAACTATCTCTCCTGTTTCCCCTGCCTGCAAGACCTTCCCTTTTTCATCCACGATCTCAACTATGGCAAGATCCGGATGAAGGTGCCCTCCTGCCTGCATCTGACATTCGCAGAACGTCGTAATGGTTTCTGAAGAGGCATATGTAGAAAAAACCTTTGCTCCCCATATCTCCTCAATGTAAGAGCCCATTCTAAGGAGGGACATATTCTTATCCCTTAAGGGTTCACCGATACAGACCAGTCTCTTTACGCCGATATCACGGGGATCGATATCTTTAGATGCTATGTATTTCCCGAGCTTAAGGATAAAAGAAGGCACACCTACAATGACAGTCGGTCTTGCCCTCTGAATTATCTCAAGGTGGCTTGCAGTAGTGTTCAGGCCATTTCTGACAGCTGCAGCGCCGAGACTTCTTATACCCAGAAAATAGGCAAGGCCTGCAATAAAACATTTATCAATAGTACAGGTAAGAAGGACAATGTCATCAGCCGTAATTCCGCATCCTGCAAAGGATATCTCTTCATTGTATGCAAGCCTCTTGAGATCGTTCTCAGTATACATGATCTGTGAAGGTTTGCCCGTAGTTCCTGAGGAAAAGACTATATCAACTATCTTCGAAAGAGGCACTGCAAGAAAATCATCGCAGTATTTCCCGAATTCTGATTTGTCAGTATACGGCAGTTCATGCAAATTTTTGAGGCCTATATTCTGTACGTCGATCCCTTTCAGCATCCTGCGGTAGTAGGGTGAATTTGTTATCAGATGGTCCAGATGCTCCCTGAGAAGTTTCTCCTGTATTTCTTTCATCCTGTCTCTGCCGGAAAACTCAGTACCTCTGCATGAAGCAGAAAATTCTTTCATGCCTTGCACTCCATCAAAGAAAGTTCCTTGTTTATGATCTCCCTCACCTTGTTCTTCAGAGAAAAGACACTTGTGTCCTTGTATTCCTCCCAAAGTATTGCACGAAGCCTGCGAACCCTTATCATGCCGGGATGAAGAAGGAAAGACCCTCTCGGCGGAATATTTTCATTTCCTGAAATGCATAGAGGAACTATCGGGGCCTTTGAGTTCAGCGCCAGACGGAATGCCGAACCATGAAAAGGGCCTACCTCTTTATTTCCTGAACGGGTCCCCTCAGGAAAAAAGATTATTGAAGCGCCTTCATCAAGCAGGACCGTTGCCTTTTCATTAAAATCTTCAGGCGTCATATTCCTGATATCCAGATATTCTGCCATTCTTGCAAAACGTCCCAACACTGGTATACGAAACGGCCAGATATTCACAACCTGCACTGCTTCAAGAGGCAGAACGCACATAAGAAAGGCGTCAGAAGCTGCCCTGTGATTGCAGACAAATATATAAGACCTGTCAGAAACTCCTCCTGAATGGTCCTCGTATTTGATCCTTATGAACGGAAATGTAACAGATGTCATCAAGATGCCATACCAGCTGATGCAGCGCCTGAACCTTTTCATAACAATCCGTCTTGATACAAAAAAAGACAAAAAGAAGATAAAGAGCGATAGCAGCGGTATAACAATCACAGAAGCTGCTAAAAATAACAGGTAAAAATATATGTTAATCATAATAAGCAATATTCTGCCCATTTCTCAGGAATCCTTTATGCCTTCAGCATTTTTTATTAAAAAAATGAACTGATACACGTCCTGCAGAGTGCGTATATCCCTTATCTTATCTTCATTTCTGATATTTATACCGAAGCTCTTCTGGAGCGCTACGACCAGATCCACAATATCGAGGCTGTCCAACCCAAGGTCACTGAAGATATGCGCCTCAGGCTTTAACCTTTCGCTTTCTATCTCGAAAAACTCCTCAAAGACCTTGTTGGTCTTCTCGATGATCTCTTTCTCAGTCATTTTTCCACCTCATCAGCATAATTTTACAACTTCCTGCAGACAAGCGCTGCATTAATGCCTCCAAATGCAAAACAGTTCTTTAATATCGTATCAATTTTTTTTGTGACTGGGCTCATGACATGATCTATTCCCATGCACTCAGGGCTGATATTCTCCAGATTAAGGGTCGGATATATAACGCCTTTCTGCATCATCTGCAAAGAGGCGATAAGCTCGATGGCGCCGGAAGCTCCAAGTGTATGGCCTATATATCCCTTGAGGCTGCTCACCGGCACAGAAGAACCAAAGACTTCTTTGATGGCCTCAGCCTCTTCTTTGTCTCCCTGAAGTGTTGCTGTTGCATGTGCATTTATATAATCGATCTCATGCTTTGTGATACCGGCATCGCTCAGCGCCTGCTGCATGCACTTCACCATGGAGTCTTTATTTGACTGGCTGACGTGAGAACCGTTTCCGTTCGTGCTGTAACCAATGATCTCAGCGTATATCATAGCATTCCTCGAAACCGCTCGCTCATAATCTTCGAGAACTATAACCCCGCTTCCTTCACCGCAGACAAGGCCGTCCCTGTCCCTGTCAAAAGGCCTCGGTGTTTTTGACGGATCATTGTTAAACCCTGCTGAAGTGGCCATAAGAACATCAAAAGACCCTGTGACAGTAGGATGTACCTCTTCAGCACCGCCGCATAGCATTATATCCTGTCTGCCTAACCTCACGAGGTCATATCCTGCACCTATCGCATGAAGTGAAGACGCGCAGGCAGCTGATGTGGCCATTATATATCCTTCCAGTTCAAGGTACTGGGCAACGTTCGCAGCTGCAGTATGCGACATGCATTGAAAGAACATGGAAGAGTTAAGCTGGCTGATGTCTTTTTCAGGAAGCATTATCTCAAAGGCATCGTTAATGCTCTTTGCACTTCCCATGGTCGAACCAATGGCGCACCCTATTTTCAACTGAGGGATATCAGCAGTGCTGATGCCTGCATCAGCAAGCGCCTGTTCAGCAGCCTGAGCTGAAAAAATACTCATGCGCCCCATGAAACGCCTCTTGTTCCTTGGTATCTTACGTTCATCCTGTATCTCTGCCGGAGCAGCAACATGGCTTCTGAGTCCTTTATATTTGTCCCAGCCTTCCATTAAACGCACGGCACTCCTGCCATGCTCTATTCCATCCATCAGCGCTTTCACATCATTGCCAAAGGGAGAAACAGAACCCATTCCTGTAATGACAACTCTCTTTATTTGCATAAATTTCTGTTCATAAAACTGCTGTATTTTTCATCTTTAATAATTGATCTCCCAACAACAAAGGATGACATCATTGCACCTATTATTCCCGGCAGCAGAGAGCTTTGTCCAGCCGCATACATGTTGCGGACCGGAAGCTTCCCTATGAGGTTATACTGCCCTACCTTCTGTTTTATCCCATATGCAGACCCGTCCGGACTGTTCAGATAGTCCCTGAAGGTCAGCACTGAAGCTGAATCTATCACCGTTAAGTGTTCTTTGTAATCAGGATAAGCTCTGAATATACGTTCTTTGATGCTCTTGATCCTTTCTTTTTTATAATCCAGATATGTCTGTGGTCTCATACCTCTCCTGGTATCTTTCCAGACTGCAACGTGTTCGCTAAAAGAGGTTTCGAGGACATTTATAATTTTTTTCCTTGTCCCGTTCACTACCTCTGTTGTCCTGATAAGCACCAATGCCGAAGCTCCCTTGTATTCAGGATCCAGCATCTGGTTTATATCAGTGTGCGGGAAAATAGAAACTATCGAATTGTCCGGTTCCTCATCGCAGCAGTCTGGGTCGAGAGTTGCGAACAAGGCAAAAAAGCCTGAAGAAACCTCATATGAAGAGACACGGCTTATAAAAGCCTTGCTTAATATATCTTCAGGGATGAGTTTCAAAATCTCTTTCGGATGGATTGTGAGAATGCAGTTTTCGCATTCAATTTCTTCGCCGGTATTCAGGACGAATCTGCCTGCTTTCTTATTATAGACATCTGCTACTTCTGCAATATAGCTGCTACAGGAGACCTCTATCTTATGGTCCTGAAATCTTTTCTTAAAGGCCTCTATAAGTGCGTTGCCACCGCCCGCAAGCCTGGAGACAGATTCATAGAGCCCTAGACAGATCCTGCTATGATTGGCAAAGGTGATCTCCTGTGGTTTGACTCCGTAGCACATAGCAAAGCCGGACAGCAGGGCCTTCAGCACTTTATTGTCAGTAAGACCATTCAATACTTCTTCTAAAGTCATAAAATCTTCATCTATATGGGTTTGACTCACTGCCAGATTGCGAAGGTCCATCGAAGGCGTATCAGCACACACCTTAAGTACTTTGTCGAAATATTTGTCGATAGCCGCTGCCTCGGGCGGAAAATAATTCTTTAATTTTTCCCTCATCTTTCGAAAGCCGTATGGGATTTCATAAAGCCTGTTTTCAGATTCCAGGAAAAATGAGTTGGCGTTGTCTTCAGGAAGAAAAACAGGCTGGATCAGATCATAGAGGCCGAGCACAGACAGCATATCATACAGCAACCCTCCCTTCTGGAGCCCACCCGTAAAGTGAAATCCTGTATCAAAAGGGATCCCGTTCTTATAAAAAACCGAAAGAGATCCGCCAATGCGTGGGCTTTTTTCGAGCAGTAATACTCTGCGTCCATTCATCCCAAGAAAAAGAGCCATGGTAAGTCCGCTTATGCCGCTCCCGACAACTATATCGTCATATTTTTTCATTCCACTTATTAGCCAGATAGAGAAGTCAACAAGAAAAAAATAAAAAGGAAACTACATTGACAGTCCTCCGTTAATAGCAATAACCTCCCCGTGAATATACATATTTTTTTCTGCGCACAAAAAATTTACAACAGAGGCTACATCTTCTGCATTCCCCAGCCTGTTTACAGGGATCAGGGGAAGGACCTGTTCTTTGGGAATATCTTTAGTCATCTCGGTTTCAATAAAACCCGGGGCAACAACATTGACCAATATATTTCTCTTTCCCACCTCGCGGGCCAGGGACTTGGCCGCTCCTATCAAACCGGCTTTTGACGCAGAATAGTTGACCTGTCCTGCCTGTCCTGACTGTCCTGACACAGAGGACACAACAACAATACGCCCTTCTTTTGCCCTTAACATAGAGAACAGGACAGTACGCATCACATTAAAAAAACCATCCAGATTAGTGCTAAGAACATCATCCCACTCGTCTTTCGTCATCCACATCAGAAGGTTGTCTCTTGCAATGCCGGCATTATACACAAGCGCA
>MHDW01000209.1:0-3699 GCA_001803645.1 Nitrospirae bacterium GWC2_42_7
AAAGCACAGCAGCAACTGAAAAACATAATAACAAGACAGCGTACAGCAAAAGCGTATAGAGGAGGCGCGGGATTTGGCATTATTCTTTTTCATTCTTTCGTCTATTGTAGCCCCACCCCTCAAGAAAAGCGTTACATCTTGATTTCGTTTTATAATCTTTAGAATTTCTTTCAGTCCAGCTATGTGGGTTCGGAGGTGCAATCAACAAAAAACCTCTTGCCGTTCAATTTATTAAATTATTCTCTTTCATCAATCCATTGTTTATGCTATATTTTATCCATGATTGAGCGAAAAAGACATTCATATAGCAATTGTTTTGCAAAAGGATATAAATAAATGGACTATGTCAAATTTGAGAGAATATCTTTGAAGAATCATCCCGAACTTAATGAACGATGGGTTCAAGATCGGATTGCTGCCGACCCTTCAATTTTAGGTCTTGGAGATGTTGTTCTAAAAGATAAAGAAAGGATTCAACCGCGAGCAGGCAGACTAGATATTCTGTTCCAAGATGCTGAATCAAACCAAAGATATGAGGTAGAGATTCAACTCGGAAGCACAGATGAAAGTCACATCATCAGAACTATTGAATATTGGGACATTGAACGAAAGCGTTATCCACAATACGACCATGTCGCTGTAATTGTGGCTGAAGATATAACAAGCAGATTCTTAAATGTAATTAGCCTATTCAACGGAATGATACCAATTATGGCAATACAGATGAATGCGCTCAAGCTGGAAAATAATATTGGTCTTTCTTTCACTACAGTTGTCAATCAAATGTCATATGGACTAATAGAGGAAGATGAAGAGGTTGAGGAAACAACAGATCGTTCATACTGGGAAAATCGTGGATCAAAAAAGACTGTGACTATGGCTGATCAACTTTTGGAAATAGCCCGAAAATTTGATAATCAACTCGAACTCAAATACAACAAATTTTACATCGGCCTTGCTAAACAGGGGCATCCGCAAAATTTTGTTATTTTCCGTCCTAAGAAGGGCTTTATGAGGTTTGAACCTCGCTTGAAGAACTCACCTGAAATACAGGAACTGCTTGAAAAAGCAGGTTTAGATATAATGGACTATGATATTCGGTGGGGCAGATACCGAATTCGACTGCAACCTTCTGATATCGATAATAACACTGCTATTTTGACTACTGTCATTGAACAAGCCTTCAAAGTATCAAACGAATAAGAAAAACGCAGAACAAATTCATACAGACGACCCGGGATAGCCGTTTTTCTTTTTCAGTTCCGCTCTGTGTAATGGAGAAGTTTACGGGTAAACACCGCATTTATTAAACATGATGTCCACTACACCTGGAAAATTGAGCCTTGAAGGAGAGAGTGCAATTTTTTCAATAATTCAATGAGGCCGAATAATTAAAAAATTCCACAATCCTTTTATTGGTACACACTTTATATTTACAACCAGTCAATAAAGAGTGTATCCAAAAAAGGGATATATATAGACAAGGCCCAACTCTTTTAAATTAAAATTTCGACATTACACGGAGCCGGAACATCGATAAAAATCATATTTTCAGGAAATTCATTTAAAACGGCTCTGGATAAACGCCCATATATTCCCATTCAGAAGGATATGTATATAACGTAACAACCTCAGTCCTCCCTGTATCTTCGTTTATCATTTTTGTAAACAGTCTTTTATATGTGCAAGAAAGACTTTCGGCTATCTTTTTTCCATATCTGCTCATTGCATCATCAAGTCTTTTTTCGCTTAACTTGTATATCTGTTTTATCTGGCTGGCTGTAAACGACTTTTTAACTTCAAGCTGGTCATATTCATACCCCTTGCCAATATATTTCCCGATATACCCGACGATAGTATTTAATTTCATGCGTAATTTGGGAGCTGTGATCTTTACAAATCCGAGTTTCCAGGAAGAGGCTATTTCACTGGATGAAGGGAAGACATAAGGCTTACTGTATATGCAGAGAACATGATAATGAACAGCACCACGATCTTGCAGTTCTTTGACAGCGAGATATTTAAAATCAGAGCCAGCACGTTTCAGCCTTTGAGATATAAACTGCATTACCCTGTGTAAGTCCTTCAAATCGATTTCAGAAAGATTTTCGGCAACAGTAAGGGTTAGATGAGCTATATAGTATCTGGGTATATTATATCGAATATAACTGACCAGCTTTTTAACGCTATTCTTGAAATTACCGAATCTGCCAGCTTCAACATATATCATTTGTCCATTATTTTTATTTTTAAAACACTTATAGTCTAGAGGCATAAAAGCCCCCATAAGTTTAAAAATAGTTGGATTATAGTTGAAGGGTTTTCAGACGGTATCTGGCAAGGCTGTAACTTCTTGTTCTTATAAAGAGAAACTGGAGCCGGTGAGCGGATTCGAACCGCTGACCTGCTGATTACGAATCAGCTGCACTGCCACTGTGCTACACCGGCAACCACGATATTTTAACCAAAATAGTTTTTTTTAACAAAAGTAGTAATATTTCTTCGCAAGGGCGCAAAGTTCTTCTAATAGGGTTTACTTGCATTAAATGCCATTTGACGTTAATATAAAGACAAATGGCATATCGTAATAACTGATAACATGAAAGGAATATAAAATGGGAAACAGCCTGGTTCTCGAAAATGATGAAATAACAAAGAGGATCATCGGGACCTTAGGATTAAAAGACTCTGACCTGAGATCGAAGGGAAAAGACAAGGGGATGTTCAGCTTTGATTCTTTTATTCGAAAAGGGATCCCTTACGCTAAAGTCCAGCTTGTGAAAGCGGCCTTAAATCTTACTGATAATGAATTTGCAGATTACCTTGGCATAAGCCTCAGAACATTACAAAGGAAAAGAACTTCTCACGGGAAGCTTTCATTATCAGAAGGGGACAGACTCTTCCGTATTGCAAAAATATTTGCTCTTGCTGCTCAAGTCCTTGAGAGTGAGGACATGGCGCGGAAATGGCTGCACAGGCAACAGAGAGGCTTGGGAGGCCGTGTGCCTATTCAGGTTATTCAGACAGAGACAGGAGCAGGAGAAGTTGAAGATTTACTTGAAAAAATAGAATATGGAGTTCTTGTTTAGTGTTTTGCTGGCGTATTGCCAAGAAGAAATATGCAGCTTCGGCTTTTAATGGAGAAGGTTCCAGAAGAAAGGGGGGCCGCTGGACCCCAAAAGGATTTCCAGCAGTTTATACAGCTCAAACCGAAGCCTTGGCTGCTCTTGAGCAATTTGTTCAACTCGGAGATGAAGGCCAGAATATTCAATTCGTCTGTTTTAAGATAGAAATTCCGAAAGAAGTGAGAATTAAAACAATCGACATTAGTTCTTTGCCGGGAAATTGGAGAGAATCTCCGGCGTCTCCAGCATTGAAAATATATGGCGCTGAATGGCTGTCACAAGCCAAAACTGCTGTTCTTAAAGTGCCTTCTATATTAATTTCATCGGAATATAATTATATTTTGAATCCTCTACATACCGATTTTCGAAAGATCGTAATCGGAGCATCTGAGGATTTTTGTTACGCCCCCCGCATGTGGAAAAAAGAAATCTGATATCAGCTATTCACTCAGCAGACGGTTCCTTTTTTGTCCCCGGATTCATCTTCTCCCATCTGTACCAGAAGGTCTTGTAGCTCATACCGAGAAGCTTTGCAGCCTTGGCCACAACCCCGTTGGATTTTATCATCGCCTTC
>MHDW01000209.1:3732-10996 GCA_001803645.1 Nitrospirae bacterium GWC2_42_7
ATCCCTTCATCAGGAAGGGATAGATCAAAAGACTCTGCAGGCTGTGATATCCTTAGCTCGGTATTTATGTCCTTTAACTTTATGGTGTCAGTATCGCTCATGATAACAGCCCTTTCTATAACAGACTCAAGCTGCCTTATGTTGCCGGGCCAGTTGAATTCCGAGAGAGCTTTCATTGCAGCATTCTCGATGTTCTTCACTCTCTTGCCGAATTCCCGGTTGTATTTTTGCATAAAATATGCTGCAAGCTCAGGGATGTCATTTTTTCTTTCTCTTAGAGGGGGGAGTCCTATTGTCACTACCTTAAGCCTGTAAAAAAGGTCTTCCCTGAAAACCCCTTTTGCAAGTTCTTTTTCGAGGTCTTTGTTGGTTGCCGTGATAATTCTGACATCTATTTTTATTGCGTCTTTCCCTCCCAGCCGTCTTATCTCCTTGTCCTGAAGTACTCTTAAAAGTTTAGACTGCATCATGATAGGCATGTCGCCTATCTCATCAAGAAAAAGTGTCCCGCTGTTTGCAGCTTCGAACAAACCCACCTTTCTTGCGGTCGCACCTGTGAATGCGCCCGGCTCATATCCAAAAAGTTCACTCTCAAAAAGATTTTCAGGTATCGAGGCGCAGTTCAAGGCGATAAAAGGTTTAACGCGCCTGGGACTGTTATAGTGTATCGCCTTTGCAATAAGTTCCTTGCCTGTGCCGCTTTCGCCGCTGATAAGGATTGTTGCAGGGCTGGAAGATACCTTCTTCATTATCTCCACGGCTTCTCTCATCTTGTCTGACTTTCCGACTATCCCCTCTACTTTGAACCTGTCGTAGAGTTCCCTCTGCAATTGAAGGTTTTCTCTCATAAGCGCAGAACGTTCAACAGCCCTCCTGACGGTCAACAGTAAGGAATCTTTATTCAAGGGTTTTGTCAGATAATCAAAAGCCCCTTTTTTTAAGGCTTCAACAGCAGAGGATATCGTACCGTGTGCAGTCATGATGATCATCGTCGGCTCAAGTGGTTCTCTCGGGATGGATTCTATCAGTTCGATGCCGTCCATACCCTCCATTTTAAGGTCTGTTAATATAACCTCAGGATTAAATTTCTTTGCAATAATCAGCGCCTCTTCCCCTGAGGCTGCTGTGTAGGTCTCATAACCTTCGTCTCCGAGGATCGTCTTGAGAATGTCCCTCTGAAGAGGCTCGTCGTCAACAACAAGGATAACCGCCATTTCAACTCTCCTTTTCCAAAGGCAGAGATATTATTACAGCACTGCCCCTGCCTTCTACGCTTTTGAAAGCTACTTTGCCTTTATGCTCTTCTATGACCCTCTTTGTCAGTGCAAGTCCAATCCCAAGACCTCCGATTTTTGTTGTGAAAAAGGGATCGAATATTTTCAAGGCCATGTCGTTAGAAATCCCCTTGCCGGTATCTTCGACGGAAACAGAGATCTTTGTATCCTTCTTAATGGTCCTTACTGTCAGCATGCCGCCTTCAGGCATGGCCTGAAATGCATTAAGGATAACATTATAAAAGCATGTTTTTATGAATTCAGGGTCTATGTTAAGTTCAGGCAGGGGGTCGAACTCCCTTTTTATTTCTATCTTCTCCTTCAAAGCTTTTGCTTGTACCAGTTCCAGAATATCCTCTATAAGCCTCTTGATATCTGTCCTTTGCAGGTTCAGCTCAAGCGGCCTGCCGTACTGCAGAAAACTTTCTGCAAACATACTTACCCTCTCGATCTCTTTTTTTATGTTATGAATAAGTGACTCGAAGGCCTTTTCCCCGTCAATTTCACATGGCCGGTATTTTTCCTTTATGTGGTCTATTGAAAGGCTTATGAAATTCAGAGGGTTCCTTATCTCATGTGCGATGCTAGTTGAAAATTGCCCTATCCCTGCAAGGTGCTCGGCCTTGCGGAGTCTCTCTTCAAGATCCCTCTCCTCTCTGAGTTTTTTGACCATGAAGTTAAAGCTCTGGGTAAGTTCTCCTATCTCATCTTTTCTGTTTGTCTTCAGTTCCTGGTTCAGGTCGCCTCCAGCGACCTTTCTTGCAGCTGCGACAACATCTTCGATCGGCTTTGTATATCTCCTCGCAAGGAAAACAGTAAGCAGAGTGGCCATACCTAAAAGGATCACAGTCGCGATAAGCCTCTTGAATATCCTTATCCTCATAGAAGATGAAAGGTCTTCAGTGTTTATTGTCAGATGAATATAACCGTAATGTTTGTCGCCAGCAACCACAGGGACTATCACATTATATGCATGGCCTTCACCAGTCACAGATTCACCAAGTTGGGCTTTGAATATCAGTTCTTTCTTGGTCTTTGTGATCCATTTCCCGATGTTTTTAGGATCAGAGCTAGATATGATCTTGTCTGAATCACTGATCACCGATATCTCCCTTACGCCTTTTTTGTTGAGTTTCCTAACATAGTTCTGAAGCCTTTTTTCATCTGTCAAACCGCTGCTTGTGACTTCTTCCACCCCGACCTGTATTCCACTTGAGAGCTCTGCTATCTGGCTTTCGAATTCCTTGTAAATCGCCTTTTCAGCCTGGTAATACATAAAGAGAAGCACTGATGTGAGCGTCAGGCTCAGTATAAGCATTATAGTCACAAGCTTTTGGTTTAAGGAGAGCCGAAGGAAATAATCCTTGACTATGTTCTTGTTGATATTCATATATAGATTGTATATGTAATGGTCAGTGAGATGTCAATTAATAAAACAAAGGCTTCATATCTGCCCGGTGGCAAGCCTCTTGCAACAGGACACTACATATTTTGAAAAACATTTCGCAATTTATTTTCTGTAAATTAACCCATATTTAATATAAACTTATTTATATCTGTACAGCTTTGATAGAAATTTTTAGACAGGCAGAAGAAAGTCTGTAGTCTTTAGATCTTCTCCTGAATAAACTCTGTCAATGAGCATCACACTTTATTTGTTTTGTACGTGACAGAATGATTTGCAGGGGGGTATCCTTGGAGAACAACAAATATGCAATTTTACTAATAGATCCTGATCATGAAAAATATATTAAGAGCCTCACCGAACTATTAAAAGGATGTTCTATTCATATTACAATTAAAACCAACCCTGAAGACGCCTGTGGTTATTTTTATCACAACAAAACAGACCTTGTGCTTCTCAATCATACAAAGGGCTATGACAGCCTCGAAATAATTAAGTTCTTAAAGTCTGTCAGGCCTATTATGCCTGTAATTATTATGACTAATTGCGGTTCTGAGGATCTGGCAGTTTCTGTTTTCAGGAGCGGTGCAAGGGATTACTTCAAGAAACCGTTTGCAATAGATGAATTCTGTAAAAGCATAAAAAAAACATTAGGGATAAGAGAGGGTCATAATAAAATCAACAGCCCTCAGTATATAAGCGGGTTTGAACGGGTCATTATGCACATTCATGAAAATTACAATTCAAACATAATGCTTTCAGATGCTGCTAAATTAGCGGGCATGAGCACCTCGAGTTTTGGAAGAGCCTTTAAAAAAGAAACAGGAATAACATTCGTAAAGTATCTTAATAATATCCGGATTGCAAAGGCTATGGATTTACTTAAAGAAGAAGGGCTTTCAATGAATGATATAGCGTATACCTGCGGTTTTTCGAACCAGTTTCATTTCACAAGGACATTCAGAAAAATAACAAACAAATCACCTCTAACCTTCAAAAGAACATTATCAAAACATTTAATTAATAACAGTGAATAAATATTAATTCCTATATTTATTCAGATAACCGCATTATTCCCCTTTCCGAAAAATGTCAAAAAATAAGCTAAATAGGTCAAGACACTTCGTCACTGAATAATATAAAATGCTAATTGAGATGAGGGTTGAGATCATGTGAAAAGACATTTTGTCTTTTCACATTTAATTTTGCCTGAATCGCCTGTCCTTAAATAAAAAAAATAGATTTAGAACAAGGATTCAATCCACAGAGAAGATTAAATACAAATCATAAAAGGAGGATGTTATGTATGAGGAGACCATATCAACAAGAAAACTTTTTTTATTAAAGAGGACCTTTGTATTATTGACCGGTTTTATTATGTTGTTTATATCAGCAGGCCCCGCAAATGCTGTCACCAAAACTTCACTTACCGCCAGTTTGAGCGCAGCAGTCGGCTCTGCTCTCGATGAATCAAAAAATCAGCTCTACTTTGTGGAATATAATGGGGGAACATTAAAACGAATCAATCTTCCGCCTCAGTGCGGGACCCCTTCAACTCCAGCATGTTCAACAACAATCAGCATTATTGCTTCAGGATTTTCTCATCCGGAAGATGTTCAGCTTGATATCCCAAGCGGATTTGCTTATGTAACTACACGCGATGATCCGGGCACTACCGGCGCATTATGGAAAGTGAATATTTCAACAGGCATAAAGAGTATGGTCACATTTAATCTCGGAGCGCCCCAGCAGCTTGTCCTTGACATATCGAATAATCATGCGTATACGGTCGGATATAATGACGGAAGACTAAGGCGGATTGATCTTACAACAGGGATGAAAGTTCCTTTATATATAGGCTTAGGGCATCCTGTCGGGCTTGCTCTCACAAAGGACAGAAAATTTGCCTATGTTACTGAGCAGAATGCACCTGCACGGGTCTCAAAAATAGATCTGACAAGCAGTCTTAAGACTGATGTCATCAAAAACGGGGTAGCAGGAGTTAGTTTGACTGCGCCTTTCTTTCTTGCCTGGACAGATAATATGCAGAATTCACTTTATGTTGCAGAGAGGAACCCGGCCAATAAGGTCTCGAAGGTTGAACTGATAACACTGACAAAAAATGAGCTGGTAACAGCTCTTCCCTTAAGCCCTTCCGGAGTAACAGTATCAGGTTCCGGCAGTATAATGTATGTAACATCTGATGCTGAACTCGTAATGGTAGAGCTATCCCCTCTTTCAACTTCAGACCCTGTATTTATGGGGGTTGGACATATACCTGTTTCAAAAATACAAGACGGGTTTGCTACATGCCTTGATGCAGCCTGCATCCTAAAGGTCAGACATGCACCCTTCGGGGGCACACCGGATATCTTTGCAAATCTGACAAACTTCCGGGGGCTTGGAGCAACCCACTATGAGGTCTGGGTTTCTAAGGACAGTGGGCCTTCTGCGCCGCTTGGTTTAAGCTGGGATACGTTTAAGTGGAACAGCACAACAATGGAATATGATGTGGAAACCATTGCCCCGGCAGAGATGGGGACCAGATATCTTATCCCCCTTGACCTTGACCCGATAACCAGCACTATGAAATACCGTCCTGAATTATGGTATCACCCGTTTCTTTTCATGAAATGGCCGAGCGGAGAAAACGGGACCTATTCATTCACAATCAAGATCTATCAGAAAACAGGCATGGTCTGGACACCCATTGCATTGCCTGCAGCGCTGAACAATCTTACACTGCGCATTGACAATACACCGCCTGATGTTTCGATTGCAGAGATAAGACAGAACGGTACCAAGGTTGAGGCCTGCGATATTGTGAGGACAGGTCCGAATGCTTTTACTTTCAAGATCACGGCATATGACCCTAACGGACATTTATATAACTACGGACTTTCAGCCATGTTTGGTGATAACAAAAGCTGTTCTATCAATAGCGAGTCTTATGAGAGTTTTGATCTGTTGCCGGAGATACTGTTCCCGCTTCCCGGCAAACATGTTGGTGAAGGGCCTTTGTGGTACGGTTATACAAACAAGGTTGTTCCAACACCTTCATGGAGCGCTCCCTGTAACTGCGCATACACTTTCTATCTCGGGTCATGGAAACGCACAATTAATGGATGGAACTGGATCATCTACAGGGACTATCACAAATCAATAACCATTGAGCTGCCGACATTATCAAAATGCACATCTGCGCCGGGATGCACACCATAACAATCGGGATTAATAATATAAAAAGGAGGATAAACAGCAATGAAATATTTTGATAAATACAAAACTAAAATAGGTCTTATATGGCATATAGGGCTTATTCTTTTGATCTTCAGTTCTGTTGCATTTGCAGACCCTATGCACAGTGTGATGCTGTCTGTTCCGGACCAACCGGAGGAAGCGTTAACATGGTGCGGTCCTGCTTCCGCCCAAATGATTATGGAGGGATATCCTTCGGGAAGCTGCTCTGTTTTACAGGAAGATATCTGGATGTCGATCCAGAGCAACAAGGTCGAAACCATGTGGGACACAGACCCGGTTGGATTAGAGAAAGCTCTGGAGAGCAGTTGTCTGCCTGCCCGTTCATGGTCTGTTCATGCAAAAACAGACCCTCAGGCAGTAATGTATGATGTGGCATTCTGGATGACAATTAATAACTTTCCTGCTGCAGGCCTGCTGAATACTGTAGCACATAATGGCTACACTGCCCATGCTGAACACTGGGTTGCGATAAGGGGAATCATTACCGATCTGAATCCAACAACAAATCCTGCTGTTGCCCTTCAGTTTGTCTGGTTCAATGACCCTGCCGTGGATCTGGGTGACCCAGCACTTGTGAGATTTGTATCAGGCAGCACATGGTACAGCGAATTCCAGCCTGTAACAAAACCTGCAAGCAGCTATCTCGGCAAGTATGTTGCTGTTATTGAACCGCCTGAAAAGAAAGGGACCGCAATTGCGCCTTTTGAGGTCTTGATCGGAAAGCTGATAACTAAAGATGATGCCTTGCGTTTTGCAGCAAAATGGATCGAAGAATACAAGCTCTATGAAAAAGAGCCTTACAAACTTATTAGAACCGCAAAACCTCTTGGGCCGTTCCTTGTTAATAAAGACCACGGAGGATATTACATTATTCCTTACAGCACCGATGAAAACAGCCAGTTGGCATCTGCGGCAGTTATAGTTAATGCATATACAGGCGGATTTCAGGAAGTCGGGGCCTTCAAACCTGTTGCCTATATGCAGAAGGAGAATGCTGTAAATATTGCCCTTAAATATCTTAATATCGCAAAGCCAAAAAAAATCTCGGCAGAGTTGATCTTTCCTGTGGGTGAACAGACAGTCAGCCGATATTTCCCGATATGGAAAGTATCAGTGGATAACAAGATCATAGGTGTAAAAAGACTCGGAACAATATATACAAGGATCCCTCAGGAAAACATATCACTGCAGATGCCGGGGCAAATACTTCAGGGAATTACATGGGATGGGAAAAATCTCTGGGTCTTGGATGAGCAGGCTAAAAAACTCACCAGCGTTGATCCAAGATCCGGCGCTCCTGTGCGCTCTTTAGCCCTGACCTTAA
>MHDW01000210.1:0-10977 GCA_001803645.1 Nitrospirae bacterium GWC2_42_7
AAGAACCTTCCGCTCATTGCTGTCAACCATCTTGAAGGACACATCCTTTCAGCATTTCTTGAAAACCCTGCACTTGAGTTTCCATTTCTGTCCCTGGTTGTATCCGGAGGACATACAAGCCTTTATTCAGCAGAAGATTACGGCAGATACTCTGAACTCGGAAGGACCCGCGACGATGCAGCAGGGGAGGCATATGACAAAGTATCAAAGCTTCTCGGCCTTGGATATCCCGGAGGGCCTGTTATCGACAGTCTTGCAAAGAACGGTGACCCTGTTGCAATAGATTTTCCGAGAGCATATCTTCCTGAAACCCTGGACTTCAGCTTCAGTGGCCTTAAAACATCAGTGCTGCACTATCTTAGAGCTGAAGCGCGGAAACGCGGAAGCGCAGAAGTTAAAGGAAAATTTGATATGTCCTCACTCCTTACTCCTCACTCCTCACTGATAAATGATATTGCTGCTTCATTTCAGTCATCTGTTGTTGATGTGCTTGTAAGGAAAACTGAATGGGCTGTAAAACAGCGGGGTGTCAGGCGTGTGTCTGTTTCAGGCGGTGTTGCTGCCAACAGTGAATTGAGAAACAGGATGAAAGCCATGGGTGAAAAACAGGCAGTTGAAGTATATTTCCCGTCTGCAGGTCTCTGCACTGACAATGCTGCAATGATCGCAACGGCAGGATACCATCGTTTTCTGAAAAAAGAGATCGCAGACCACGGCCTTAACCCCCAGGCATATTTGCCACTGTAATTACTTTTGGATTTTATTGAAATCGCAATGATGATATAATAGCTAAGGCTCTGTACTATACATTTAAATATCCTGAGCCATTGAGGAGGCAGATGCTTTTTGAAGGTGTAATTATCAGAGACCTGAATGTGTTTAATGATCAGAGGGGATGGCTTGCTGAAATATTCAGGGATGACGAAACAGATTTCTCTCCTGCTATGTCTTATATATCAATGACAAAGCCCGGCATTGGAAGAGGCCCCCACGAACACCTTGAACAATCTGATTATTTCTGTTTTTTAGGACATTTCAGGCTATATCTCTGGGACAACCGAAAAGAATCCAAAACCTATCTGGAGAAAATGATAATTGATAAACAGGGCGCACCATTCATCGCCATAGTTCCTCCGCGCGTTGTGCATGCGTATCTGAATAGCGGGCCTAATGATGCGTTAGTTATTAATCTCCCTGACAAACTATTTAAGGGTAAAGGCAAGTCTTTACCGGTTGATGAAGTAAGATACGAAAATGATCCTAAATCTCCATACAGGATAGACTGATGAGAATACTTGTGACCGGAGGAGCAGGATTTATTGGCTCGAATTTTATCAGACATGAACTGTCTGCCCATCCTGAACATCAAATAATCAACCTGGATAAACTGACATATGCAGGTAATCTAGAAAACCTCAGGAACATCGAAAATCTCCCGAATTATAAATTCATTAAAGGGGATATCTGTGACAAACAGCTTATCAAAAGTATGGAATTCGATGCAATTATTAATTTCGCTGCTGAGAGTCATGTTGACAGGAGCATACTCGATTCATCTCCGTTTCTTCAGACGAACATAATAGGCACTCAGAACCTGCTCGAAGCTTCAAGAAAAAAAGGCTGCAGGATACTGCATGTATCTACTGATGAAGTATACGGTTCAATAGCAACTGGATCATTCACGGAAAATTCTCCGCTTCAGCCTAACAGCCCTTATTCTGCAAGCAAGGCCTCATCAGATATGCTTGCAAAGGCTTACTTCGAAACATACGGACTTGATGTGATAATAACAAGATGTTCAAACAACTATGGCCCCTATCAGTTCCCGGAAAAACTCATTCCACTGGTGATCTATCATGCGGTTGAAGGCAAGCCAATACCTGTGTACGGAGACGGTAAAAATGTCAGGGACTGGATCCATGTCATGGACCACTGCAAAGCTCTCGACATTGCTTTTGAAGAGGGAAAGTCAGGAGAAATATATAACATCGGCGGCAATAATGAGCAGGAAAATATTTATATTGTCAGAATGCTCCTGAAGAAAGTTGCTGAAAAGACCGGAAGAAAAGAAGATGAGTTATCAGGACTTATAACCTTTGTTAAAGACCGCCCCGGACATGACAGAAGATATTCGATTGATCCTTCAAAGATGGAGAAGGTACTCGGCTGGAAGCCTGAGACAAGTTTTGATAAAGGGCTTTCTGACACCATAGACTGGTATCTTGAAAACAAACCATGGTGGAGCCGCATTATTTCCGGGGAGTATGTATATTATTACAAAACACAGTACGGAGAAAGGGATAAACAATGAAAATAGCCTTGACCGGTTCAGGAGGCATGCTTGGAACTGCGATAAAAACTGTCTTTTCCGGAAATGAGCTCATCAAGTTCACACGTGACAGATTTGATATAACTGTCCTCAATAATGTAGTGAAGCAGGTGAAAGACGCAAAACCTGATTTTCTTATCCATGCCGCTGCCTTTACAGAAGTTGACCGCTGTGAATCCGAGCCTGAAATGGCATATCTTATCAACGGCATAGGCACGAGAAATATTGCCATGGCATGTGAAGAAATAAAATGCCCTGTAATATATATCAGCACAGACTATATCTTCGACGGAAAAAAACAATCTCCTTATGATGAATGGGACACCCCTAACCCTATTAATGAATATGGTCTTTCCAAGCTAATGGGCGAAAGGTTCTTGTCATCTCTTACCAGCAGGTTTTACATTATCAGAACTTCATGGCTTTACGGGAAGAACGGGAAAAACTTTGTTGACACGATCTGTAAATTGTTATCAGACAAAGATACCATCGAGGTCGTACATGACCAGACAGGCTGCCCAACATACACAATAGACCTTGCAAAAAAAATACTTGAGATACTCGGGAAGGGTTACGGCACATATCATATTACAAATGCCGGTGATTGCTCATGGTATGATCTTGCAATGCAGATAGCAAAGATAAAAGGATCCAATAAAGAGATCATACCGGTAACATCAGAACGTTTCAAAAGACCCGCTCCAAGGCCGAGGAATTCAGTCCTGGGCAGCACTATGTTAAAGCTTGAAAAGATCGACAAACCGAGACCATGGGAAGAAGCACTCAAAGAGTATCTTGGATAAGCTTTGTTTAATCCGTCAAAGCACTCTCCTTTAGTCTTACTGCTGCGAAATGTTAAAATACGCCATGGATGAACCCTTTGTTTCAATTATAATACCGGTTAAAAATGATGCTTATTTTTTGAAGAATTGCCTCGAAAGCATTAATTTACTCGATTATCCAAAAGATAAAGTAGAAGTTATTATTGCAGACGGTCTCTCAATAGACAACTCTTTGGACATAGCAAGACAATACGGCGCAAAGGTAATTATCAATCAAAAAAAGACGGTCTCTCCAGGCAGGAATATAGCTTTCGAATCCGCTAAAGGCGAACTCGTGGCCTTTACAGATGCAGACTGCGTTGTTGACAGCAATTGGCTGAAGAATGCGGTCAAATACTTCAATGACAAAAAAGTTGTATGCGTTGGAGGGCCTAACCTCACTCCTCCAGAAGACGGAAGCTTCAGCAAGGCAGTAGGATTTGTCTTCGGACAGAGGATATTTGCAGCAGGCTCAATACATGCAAGAAACCTTAAAGAAATTAAAGAGGTCAGAAGCATTCCGGGATGCAATGCAATCTACAGAAAAAGCGGACTTGACCTGGTAATGCCGATAGATGAATCCCTGCTTACATGCGATGACACCGAACTCAACCAGAGGCTTCTCGATAATGGGTTCAAGCTTCTATACACTCCAGACGTATTTGTATGGCATTACAGAAGACCCAATCCCAAAAAGCTATGGAGGCAGATGTATAGGTATGCTATAGGGAGGCTTCAGGTTGGCAAAAGAGATAAACGAATGATAAATATGACGCATATAATAGTTGGGATGGGAATACCCTCAATATTACTTGTACTGGCATTAGCACTACCTCTCTTTCTGTTTTTTTCTGGCATAATCTTAATTCTGTTTTTCCTTCTCTCAGCATATTCCCTTCTCAAGACAGGGTCTCTTTCTGTTTCAATGCTAATACCTGTAGTTGTTGTTATAATATTTTTTGCATGGTCAGCCGGTTTTATGAGAGAGCTGATATTTCCGATGAAGAAAGTGGAAGGAAAATAATGAAAATATCCTTTTTATCACCCCCCTCTCTTGACGGCAAGCCTGCTGCTGACAGGCTTTACGGTTGTGCCTACTCCTTTTATTACCTTCCTCATATCCCAAGCCTTCTCTGTGCCACAATACTGCGCGATAATGGTTTTGATATCGAGATACTTGATTTTCCTGCGCATAAGAAAAGCATTGCTGAATTCACTGCGCACTTAAGATCCTCAAGCGCTGATGTCTATATTTTCTATTCAGTATTCCTTACGAAGCGCACAGACCTTAAGGCAAGGGAGATGATCAGAGAAATAAAGCCCGGCGCAAAATTCATTTATATGGGGCCGTATCCAACCGCTTTTCCTGAAGAACTTATTGATGACAGAGAGGATACAGTTGTTTTGCGGGGCGAGCCTGAGCTGACAACGCTTAAACTCATCAGAGCTTTTGATTCGGATTCAAAACTTGAAGATGTTGACAATATCGTATTCGGAACCAAACAGAATATCTGTCGCGGGCAATTTAAGGATTTTGTTAAAGACATAGACAGCCTTCCGATACCGGACAGAAAACTTCTCGACCATTCCGTTTATTTCAATTCAAAAATGAAAGGAAGCCCACAGACCGTATTGCTTACAAGCAGGGGATGTTCTTTCAGGTGCTGGTACTGCTTCCCGAATTCACTGAGCTATGTAAGAGAGGCTGTGCATAAAGAAAAGTATGGCAAAAAACCGCCGATCAATCTGATGTCCATCGAGAGAGTTGAAAAGGAATTAAAAGATATATCAGACCTCGGATTCAGGGCTGTCTCTGTTATGGATGATAACTTCATATGGGGAGAAGACAGAACCCTGAAACTCTGCGGACTTTTTAAAAAATACAATCTCGAGTGGTCATGTCTTGCAAGGGCTGACCTGATAACAGAGCCGATAGCAAAGGCCATGAAAGAATCAAAATGCACATATGTTGATATGGGCATAGAGTCTTTTGATCCTGAGATCTTAAAATGCATAAAAAAAGACCTGGATATCGAAAAGGCAAAAGCAGCCATAAAACTCCTGCAGAAATATGATGTTGAGCCTGAGGTCAATATTCTGATAGGAAGCTGTCCTGAAGAAACAGAGGCCAGCATAAAAAGAACAATTGATGAGGTCGAGGCCTTAAAGATACATTATGTGCTTTACTCAATAGCCACGCCTTTTCCCGGCACAGAGCTTTATAACGAAGCAAAGAAACAGGGATGGCTTATAGGCGGGGAATATTCATTAAACGATGCTGTGTACGAGTCTGTGCTTTCATATCCCAATCTTTCAAAAGATGACCTGGAGAGACTTATAGCATCAGCTTACAGGCGTCATTACTTCAATCCCCATTTTCTTTTCAACGAGATAAAGAGCCTCACATCCTTTACGGAATTCGTTTCGAAACTTAAGACAGGAATAATCGTTTTTAAAAAATATGTGCTCGGCCTTCAGGAAAAGGAAAGCAGACAGGTTTGAAGATACTCCTTATACAGCCCCCGCCAAGAAATATTCAGAAAGAAGACATCATAGTTCCACCGCTCGGCATCGCATATCTTGCAGCTGTGCTCGAGAAAAAAGGACATAATGTCGGCATTATTGACGGGTTTGCCGAAGGGCTTGATTATCAGACTCTCGAAAACAGGATAAAGGATTTTGTTCCTGATATCGTCGGCATAACAGGAATGACACCAGTTATAGACAATGCGTTCAGAACTGTGAAGGCAGCAAGGAAATACGCAAAACATATTATAATGGGCGGCCCTCATGCGTCGATGGTCAGAAAAAATATATTCGAGCAAGCCCCTGAAATAGATTTTTCTATTCAGGGTGAGGGCGAGACAAGCATCTCTATGCTCGTTGATGCTATAGACAAGGGTTCTAACATCAGTTCAATTCCCGGACTGATAACAAGAGACTTCGAAAACCCTCCGGCATGTTATATAGAGAACCTCGATTCTTTGCCTTTGCCTGCAAGGCATCTTCTGCCGAATGATAAATACAGATACATACTTTCGAAAGGCAAGGTCACCACAATATTTTCCTCAAGAGGCTGTCCATATCATTGCATCTTCTGCGACAAGACAGTCTTCGGCTCCAAATGGAGGGCAAGATCTTCTGAAAATGTTCTCGAAGAGATTGAACTTGTTGTAAGAGATCTTGGAGTAAAATCCATAGTGTTCTATGACGACCTCTTTACCGTAAAAAAAGACAGGGTTGTTGAGATTTGCAAGGGTATCCTTGACAGAGATCTTGATATAGAATGGAAGGCCGAAGGCAGAGTGAACATCGTTGATGAAGAGACCCTGAAATGGATGAAAAAGGCAGGATGTTCCATGATAGCCTATGGAGTTGAGAGCGGCAACCAGAAAGGACTTGATTATCTGAACAAAGGCACAAAGGTTGAGCAGATACGGAACGCCTTTGAGCTTACACAAAAGGCAGGCATAAAACCAATGGGATATTTTGTGCTCGGCATACCTGTTGAGACATACGAAGAAGAGATAGGCACGATCGAATTTGCAAAAGAGATCAAGGCTGCCTACGCGCAATTCAGCGTTTTATCTCCAACCCCAGGCACAAAACTTTATGATGACGTAATCAAGATGGGATGGTACAGGGAGATAGATGCACAGAATCCAATGGATAAGGACCTGAAAAGGCCTGCAATAATCAATGAGAACTGGGATGAAATAAAATTAAACAAAATACTGAGAGAGGCTCACAGAAAGTTTTATCTAAGCCCATGGTACATCATGCAAAGGCTTAAGGAGATAAGAAGCCTGAAGGAATTTGCTGATAAGGCCTCGGCAGGATTAAAACTTTTAAAATGGTATATGGGGAGATGATATATGTTTAGGTTTCTTAAGTTTATGTTTCTTATCGCTGTAGTTTGCGTGATCATTTTCCTACTGCATGGTCTTATACTCGAAAAGGCCGGTAAATTTATTTACAAAAAAGATGAACTGAAACCTGCTGATGTCATAGTTGTTCTTGCCGGTGAACAGATGGAAAGAGTTGAATACGGAGCCAGTCTCTTTAAGGAGGGATGGGCAAGAAAAGACCGAATCATTATGGCAGGAGGCCCGCTCGTCTGGAAATACTCGTGGGCCGGGATCATGAAAGAACACGCAGTAGCACTCGGGATTCCTGCAAAGCAGATACTGCTTGAAGACACGTCAAGATCAACAGAGGAAGACGCGAAGTTCACAAAAGATATTTTAATGAAACATGGCTACAAATCAATGATCCTGATAACGTCACCATACCACAGCAAAAGGGCTTCAATGATATTCGGACGTATAATGGGAAAAGATATAAAGATCATCAATGCCCCGGCAGACAACAGCTGGTTCAGTTTCGATGAATGGTGGAAAAGGCGCAGGGACAGATCTGTTGTTCTCAGTGAGTACTCCAAATTTATATGGCTATTAATCTTTGGAGTTGATTAACCTTAAATACAATTCAAGAAAAATAGATCGAATAATCAAGCTTTATATCTTGAAGCACTCTATCCGCATCAATAATCATATTTGCAAAACAGTCGAGATTCACAAGCGCATTTGCACTGGCATCCTTTTTTGCAGCCTCTGAAATTCTCTGCGAAAAATCCCTGTTCACACTACTGATCTTTTCGTAAATTTCCTTCAGGCCTTTCAGATCAAAACCAGCAGGTTCTCCATCCATTTTCAGAAAATATTGAGATAAAAGATACATGGATGACATTCTGTAAACAGTCTCCAGAAGATTCGCAAAAGGCAGATGGAATCTGACCATCGGTTTTATATATTCCATGACTGGGCATTCGCTTGTAACCATGATGACCCCTATCAGACCTCCCAAGCCTTCCTGAATATTCGTCTCCTTAGAATACGTCCTTTCATATGTGTTTACAGTAACATTTACGTTCTGATAGGAGAAAAAATCCTGAAATTCGTCAGTTATGGCTGAGAGGTTTAAGGCAATAGGACAGTACTTTTTTGATCTTCCGTCAAGAGAGCAGATAGAGCATTTATTCCTTTCCAATACAGTCCATTCAGGCGGCTCAGGATTTTTGTCTGAGATAAGATTGAGCGTCACTCTGTCAATAAGGATATTGAATGTCTTTAATTCTCCGTTATCAAACCTGAAGCAGTAGTCGATCTTAATGGGCTTTTCCATGATGAATTAAATTAAAGCAAACCCTGATTTCTGTCAAGGAGATATCTGATAAAATAAGGACAAACAGGTGTTTGATTTTAAAATGTAGGGGCGAACGGCGTTCGCCCATCAGATACAACAAACCATTATTATTTTAAAAGTCCAACGACCTTCTGCATCTGTCCTTTATGATATTCAATTATGTCCTGCGGCGTGCCCCATGATGAAGCCCTTCTCCCAAGCACTTCCATTGACTTGACCAGAGCCTCTTTTGTGGGCGTCTCATAATCTCCGCCGACTTCCTTAAAAACCAGCTTTATGGCAGTTATTATGCTGTCACGCAAATGCCTGTCATCCGAGCTGAGCCCGAGGTCTTTTTTTGATCTTGCAAAGGTCTCTTTTTGTGCTTCAATAAAACAGGTCACCATAATATCTCTTGCCTTGTACGGAGTAAGGTTTTCCAGGTCCTTGTCCTGCAAGCACCATCTGTGGAAACGCTCTTCTGCCATAACAACCTCCATTTTTATCATTATATTGATTTATAGTCCTTACCTTATAAATATCACAAATGGAGTTCTTCGGCAACAGTCAGATCAAATTCTAAACTAAGCAACGATCATTGGAGTTAAATCCGTAACTCCCCCTTACCCCCTCTTAATCTAAGAGAGGGTAACTACTTATTCAAAAATCCTGAGAAGAAACCCTAAAGATAAGGAGAGGTGAGGATTCGTTATGCGATTATTACGTTAAATAAAAGCTTAAACCCTGAACCTCTTCAGTCGCAAGGCATTGCTAACAACTGTGACAGATGAAAATCCCATTGCACCGGCTGCCAGCATGGGATTAAGAAGGATCCCGAAAAACGGGAAAAGAACACCTGCTGCAACAGGGATAAGTATCACATTATAGGCAAAGGCCCAGAAGAGATTCTGTTTTATATTGCGCAGAGTTGCCTTTGAGAGCGCTATTGCAGTAACCACACCTTTGATATTGCCGCTGATAAGGGTGATGTCAGATGCCTCCATCGCAACATCAGTCCCAGTGCCGATCGCAATCCCCACATCAGCCTGAGCAAGCGCGGGGGCGTCGTTGATACCGTCGCCAACCATGGCAACAACTCTAGACTCAGACTGGAGTTTCTTCACTTCATTTGCTTTCTCCTCAGGAAGGACTTCTGCAAGCACCCTGTCTATGCCTGCCTGACTGGCTATCGCCTCTCCGGTACGCTTGTTATCACCTGTTATCATGACAACCTCTATCCCGAGAGAGTGCAAAGATCTTACTGCCTCAACAGATTCTTCCTTCAATGTATCGGAGACAGCAATAATACCTGATGCACTCTTATCAACACTAAGGAACATCGGAGTTTTACCTTCTTTTGATAGCCTCTCTGCCTCTATCTTTAGATTTCCTGTATCTATCCCTTCATCCTGCATGAATCTCTCGTTCCCCAGTATCACAACCTTGCCATTGACTTCCGACTTGATACCATGTCCAGGCACTGCCTTGAACTGTCCGGCATCCTTGAGTTCAATCCGGTAATCCTTTGCCTTTTTTATTATCGCCTCTGCAAGAGGATGTTCTGAACCTTTTTCTGCTGATGCGGCATATAGGAGAATATCTTCCTCTGACAAGTCTCCTTTTATAATATCTGTTACTTCAGGACTGCCCTTTGTGAGTGTACCGGTCTTATCGAAAATAACAGTATTGATCTTATGTGCTGTCTCGAGCGCCTCGCCGCTACTTATCAATATACCGTTCTCAGCGCCCTTCCCTGTCCCAACCATAATAGAGGTCGGGGTTGCAAGCCCTAACGCACATGGGCAAGCGATAATAAGCACAGCTATAAAATTAAGTACCGCATAAGTAAAAGAAGGTTCAGGCCCGAAAAAATACCATACTATAAAGGTCAAAGATGCAATCGACATAACAGCCGGCACAAAATATGAAGCTATGAGGTCTGCCATGCGGGCTATAGGAGGTTTTGAACCCTGGGCTGACTGGACCATACCTATAATGTGCGATAACATTGTGTCCTTCCCCACCTTTGTAGCTTCAAATCTGAAAGAACCTGTTTTGTTTATGGTCGCTCCAATAACGCTGTCGCCGATATTCTTTTCTGTGGGCATGGACTCTCCTGTGACCATGGATTCATCTACCGAAGAGTAGCCTTCCTTGAGCACTCCATCAACAGGGATCTTCTCCCCAGGCTTTACAATGATGATGTCGCCTATCTCCACCTCTTCGACAGGAATATCGATCTCCTGCCCATCCTTCAGTATCAGTGCTGTCCTTGCCTGTAAACCTATAAGTTTCTTGATAGCCTCTGAGGTCTGTCCTTTTGCTCTTGCCTCAAAAAGCCTTCCAAGGAGTATCAGTACAATAATAGTGGCTGCTGTATCAAAATAAACTCCTGCTGTATATCCTTTCAGCTCGAACAGCTCTGGAAAAAATGTTGCAGCAACACTGTATATATATGCAGAGGATGTACCGACTGCAATAAGCGTGTTCATATTCGTTGTCCTGTGGCGGGCTGCTGCAAAGGCACCTGTATAGAACTGCCATCCTATCCAGAACTGTACCGGGGTTTCAATTAAAAATTGAAGGAAAAAATTAAGCTGCATCGGGATGTGCCAGATCTTTGAAAGACCGATATTGTCCCAC
>MHDW01000210.1:10988-15116 GCA_001803645.1 Nitrospirae bacterium GWC2_42_7
AGCTTTAATTTCCTATAGGAGATCTCCCTTTCTTTCTGTTCCTTCTCTACAATGTTTTCACCTTTTTCAGCCTCCACTATCTCATAACCTGCTTCTTTTATCGCCTTTCTAAATTTTCTTATTCCTGTCTGCGAAGGGAAATACTCGATAGCAGCTTTTTCTGATGCAAAATTCACTGAAGCAGAGACCACTCCATCAAGCGAAGCAAGGGTTTTCTGTACAGCCTCGACACAGACTGCGCATGTCATTCCTTTTATGGGAATCATAATCTTCGAAACAGATACGCCATAGCCTGCGTTTTTAACAGCTGCAATAATATCGCTGACCGAAATAACGGATCCGTCATAAATAACAGTTGCCATCTCAGCAGCAAGATTGACTGAAGCGCTGTTGACTCCTTTCAAGCCTGAAAGGGTCTCCTGAACAAAAGAAGAGCATGAGGCACAGGTCATGCCTGTAACAGGAAGGTTTATGCGGGTTAATGATTTGGGAACTTTTTCGGACATTTTCTTTCCTAACCTTTATTTAAATTATAGCATTAAAAAATCAGCTAACTTTTCCTTATAGTTTCAGGAACGAACCCACCCCTACCCCTCCCAAGAGGGGACTAAAAAAAATCTAATACCAAAAGATAATTTAAACAAATCCCATCTTAAAAGTAGACTATAGATTAATACATTACTTAAAGAAAAGAACTTTAAAAAGTCCCCTCCCTGGAGGGGTGCAGGGGTGGGTTGCATTTAATCTTTAATGAGCTACCAGTATCTGAATGAATACACTTGTTGCGACCGTCGAGGACGAGAGACTATTCTTCCTCTGTATTCAATCTCTCCATATACTCCTCCCATTCAAGAGGCAGCATATGCTTCTTTTTGTTATTGCAGTCCTTGCATGCAGCCACAATATTCCCCTTTACTGATTTCCCTCCCCTGATCAAAGGCACTATATGGTCCATGGTAAGTTCAGCAGGAGCAATCTTTTTCATGCAGAAATAGCAGATACCTTCCGAGCACTTCCTCTTCCACCATGTTGAATTGCGGAGTTCGCGTGCCTTGGACTTTTCTCTCTTAATTTCTTCATCTGTCACACTGGAAGTAAAAAAATCCATGGGTTTATTTTATGCTGTTCCAAAGCACTGTCTGATTTCTTCCATTATGCTTTGCATGGTAAAGCGCCTTATCTGCCTTCTCGATAAGATCTTCCTTCTTCTTGGTGTCAGAAGGAGAAGTTGCAATCCCGATGCTGATAGTGATCCTGAACTGAGTGCCATTCGCTGAAAAAGATGCATTCCTTATCTCCTTCCTCAGCCTCTCAGCAATGATCTTTGCTCCCTCACTGTCGGTTCCCGGCAATATTGCTGCAAATTCTTCTCCTCCGTACCGTGCAGCCACATCCACATCTCTTACTGTATCTCTAAGTTTCTGCGCAACTTCTTTAAGCACAATATCTCCTACAGGGTGTCCGTAATTGTCATTGATCTTCTTGAAGTAATCAATGTCAGAGATCAGTATCGACAGAGGTTCAGAAAACCTGTTAAGCCTCTTAAGCTCCAGGGTGAGTTTTTCCTGAAAAGTCCTATGGTTGAAAAGCCCTGTAAGTCCATCCGTTATTGCAAGTTTCTCTATTTCTGCATGCAGCTTGGCATTTGCTATTGAAGTAGCTGCCTGATTGCACATAACGTTGATAAGTTCTCTCTGGAATGTATCAGGGAACTCAGTTTTTTCCATAAGCATAACAAACAGTCCAAACAGATTGTTCTCATAAAGTAGTGGCATTACAACAAGCGACTGCACATCTTCGGTCTTGAACGGCATGACCGGGATTCGGTAGTCTTTGATATCAGAGAGGTAGATCGGGATTTTGTTTTCAACCACCATATTAATTATTGTGCCTTTCAGGTTGAACCGCTTTCCTTTCTCGTTGACATTCCCTGTGCTATGTATAAGCTCAAATCCTTTTCCCTTAGAAAGGAAAAGATATACCTTCGAAAACACGATCTTTGTCGCGCCCTCGCAGAGCTTCTCAGAGATGAAATCAATATTTAGAGATGAAACCAGCTTAGAGCTCTCCTCCTGAAGTATCTTTGCACCATTATAGTCGCGCTTTATCTTCGGATAGATCCTTTCCCTTTCAAGGACCCTCACAATGTAATCAGCAAACATCATCAGCGTTTTTTTGTCAGGCTCTCTGAAGGCATGGTATCTTGAACTTTCCACAGACAGACAGCCCAGTATTGCCGAGCCGTCCACAACCGGCGCTGCGATAATAGAAGATATTTTGTTATTTTTTGTATATCCGGCTTCTATCTTCTTTTCATTGACCTCACTTGAAGAAAGCATCTTTTTATCTTTCATACACTCAAGGATTATTCCGTTTCCCTTGATATCAATATCACTGCTCTCATCACTTGAACATCTCAGCATAAAACCATCATTGTGAGGGACAAAAAGATTGGCGGAATCCGCAAAGACCGCTTGCCTGATGGTCTGAAGCAGATCCTTTATCTCCTCATCGGTCTTCATCATCGAAGCCAGATAATGAGACATTGCCTTGTTACTGCTGATGGAGTCCATGTCGGTCTCATGCACCATATTCATGGCTTTATCCTTGATCGTCTTCAATGAAGTTACTGCCTTGTCTTTTCCTTTTCTGAGCTTGTTCGAAAGCACTGATGAAACAACTGCTGCCGCTATCAGGAAAAACGAAAAGGCAGCCTCTCCTGTGATATTCCCGGTTGAAATAAAATCCTTAAGCCAGAGAAACGGGATAATAAGTGAAAGCGGTATTATTACAGAAGGAGTGTACAGAGCTGTCATTGATATTACAAGAGGGAAATATGCAAGTTTCAGCCATGGAAACTTCAGCATTTGTATGAGGCCGGCAAGGAGCATGGCAATAGAGAACAGAAATTCTATCGAAAATTCTCTTCTTTTGCCAATAAAATGAAGAAAGGAATATAAGAGAATTACTGCTGCACTAAAAAAAAACCAAGGGACAGGTCTTGACGAAGGAAATTCTTTAAGCAGCCCAATCCATGTAGAAACAAGAAACAGGAGCGGGACTGTTCTTTTTATCCAGAAGCCCTTCCCCTTTTTGTCTCCTCTTCCCTGAAGAATTTCTTGTAGAGGATTTCCCATTCAGGACTTCCTTCTGTTAGTTTTTTCGAAAATGATTGGAGTTTTCTCCTGACACTTTGATCAATATCCTCGCCTATTTTAAGCTCGGCTACGATAGTACGTTTTATCTCCCGCCTTATCATGCCCTCATCTTCTACCAGTTCCAGAACATTTCGTTCGATGAGATTTTTCAGCAGCACATGGCTGAGATGAGAGATCTTATCTTCAGTGAGCATCATAGCACTAGATTTCTCTCTTTCACAAGTTTATGCTTCGTCAGATCAAAAATTTTTCTGTAATCCATACGTCCGCGCTCTATATCAGACTCATGCTGCTTCAGGATGCCTCTGACCTCATCATTAAGCCTGTCTTCCACCATAAGCTCTTCTGTTATTATCTCTTCCACATTAAAAAGAAATTTATCCATATCTACAGTGGGTTTAACAAGGCCCTTTGATGTGATATTATCAGCCACCTTTTTTGAAAGTAAGGAGACCCATGTTTTTGGAATTCTCATATTACCTTTCTACAAACGAAAGCAATGCTATATTGCGTGACCTCATGATCGCCTCGTTCAATTCCCTCTGATGTTTTGCGCAGGTACCTGTCATTCTCCTTGAAAGTATTTTGCCTTTTTCTGTTAGATAGCTCCTGAGAGTCTTGACATCTTTATAATCTATAAATTCCGTCTTTTCAGAACAGAACTTGCAGAATTTTCTTCTTTGAAATCTTTTCTGGTATGGTATCATTTTTTCTCCTTATTCATATTAATGAACCTAAAACGGTTCAAGATCAGTTGTTTCTTCGGGCGGGGTTAAATCAGATTCCCCTGCAGATCCATCCTGTGTCTGAGCACCTTTCTTCGAGGAAAGGAACTTGACCGATTGTGCAACGACCTCAAACTTTCTCCGTTGCTGTCCATCCGATTCCCAGCGCCTTTCCTGAAGCCTTCCCTCAACAAGGGCCGAACTGCCCTTGTTCAGATACTGGCCGCAGGTCTCTGCCTGTCTGC
>MHDW01000210.1:15142-17699 GCA_001803645.1 Nitrospirae bacterium GWC2_42_7
GTATAGTTTATGGCAAGACTGAAAGTCGCAACCGGAGTCCCTTGAGGCGTATATCTCATCTCCGGGTCCTTGGTCAGATTTCCGATAAGTATAACCTTGTTATACATTTACCCCTCGCTTTTTGGTTGTTCGGCTTCTGCAGCCTGAAGCTTTTCAAGATGCTTAACCTCTTTAACTCCAAGCCTTATAACCATATATTTCATAACAGGATCAAAAACCTTGTAGAGTTCTTCCAGCTTCTTGATCGTATCAGGTGCTGTCTTGAATATCAGCAGGACATAAAAACCCTTGTCTTGTTTTTTGATCTCATATGCGAGTCTTTTCCTTCCCCACATATCGGTTTTGAGCAATTCTCCTCCGGAGTTGACAATTAAGTCCTTAATTTTGGAGATTGATGTGTTGATTTCCTCGTCAGGGAGAGCTGCATTGAGAATGACGATATTCTCGTAGATGTTCATATAAACACCTCCTTCTGGATTTTACCCTGCCGAAACAGGGACTAAAGCCCTCTCCCAAGGAGAGAGCAAGGAGCGGTATTTTATAACACAATAATTCGGATTACGTCAATAAAACCAGAGGTTATGCTTTATACCAATTCAGAAATGGGGAGCTTGTCCATAAATACGATCCAACCCACCCCTGCACCCCTCCAGGGAGGGGACTTTTTAAAATTCTTTGGTAATTTCGGATCTTGCTAAATTCTCCTGGCGTGAGTGGATTTTTCTTAATTCCCCTCTTGGGAGGGGTGCAGGGGTGGGTAATATTTTCTTTTTTTATGCCATCTCTAAAAATATTTCGATCCTGCCATCAAATCTTCTTTCATTATTACATACCTGTCATTGTCCCTGTTGCCTCTTAATTTGATCGGATAGCAATTGCCTACACCATCTTTTAAGGTGTCTACAGGATAACTGACATTGCATGTTCTGCATATAACACCACGGTTCTTAAATCTGAAACCCAGTTTTTTGGGATAACAGGTAAGGCATGCATTAAAATATGACTGCACCTCACCGTTCACCATCACAATAAAAAAATCTATTTTCCTTCCGTCAATACTTGCCGTATAAAATTCCGCCTGTTTCTCTTTAAGGTTTTTGATATCTGCTACGGCCCTTGAACCGTCGAACGATATTTGCTTAAATGAAGATTTATCAATGCATGAGCATAAAAGAGTTGCTGCAAATAAAATCATGATCAAAAATCTCATGTTTGATTCTAAAACTTTTATTTAATTCTATTCAACAATAGTTTATCTATAGTCCGTTTATAAATGTCGGTTTTTCACCCTCCCCCAACCCCTCCCCTCAAGGGAGGGGCTTATTTTTAGTCCCTCTCCCCTGGAGGGAGAGGGCAAGGGAGAGGGGGATCATTTGTTTATAAAAAGACTCTATATTAATATTTTTCATTTTAAGCTCTGAAAATCACGCTTGCATATCAACTGCTAATTAAAAATATATGTTGACTCAGCTCTTTTCATTTGTTTAAATAATGTCATCAATGAAGAAAATAAGCTTAATACTCCTGATTGTAATTATCTTCTTTCTGAACGTCCCTGTGCATATTGGCATACCTGCTGATTCACATAACAATACGGCCTCTATTTTTACACTTGATGTCTGCAATCAGCACAATTCCATGGTATCTCTGAATTTTGATACACCCGGCATTCTTGAAAATCAGCAGATATTATCTCCTTCAACAATTCCAACTTATCATGATCAGAACGATCAAATCTTCAGTCCTTTCATGGTAGCATCCCAAGACGAACGCCCTCCTCAAGTCTAATCAATAGTTCCGAAGTCTTCGAGTTATTTTCCTGATCAATACGGGCTGTTTGCCTGTATGAGAATAGTTTTTCGTACTATTCTCCCCTATAACTCGGCTCTGTTTCGGAAATTATTGAAAAATAACTCTGAAGCAGAGCCATTTTTTTTCAGATACTCTCAGAAACAGTGAGCTTTTATATATGCCGTTTCATTAGAAGCGGAAACATTCAAGAAACCCTAATGGAGGTAAAACGTATGGACTTGAAGTTATTAGACAAAAATTTGTCCAGAAGAGAACTTATCAAAGGTGCTGCATGCACAGCAGGAGTCGCAGCCCTTACAATGGGAGGACTCGGATTTTTTTCAAAGGCCGACGCAAAAGAAGGCCCAACAGAAAAATGGCCATGGCCATATGTTAAGCTGGACCCTGAAAAAACAGCGGAAATTGCATACGAGGAATGGTACAGGGTATTCTGCGGGGCCGGTGTCATCAACAGCATTTTCAGTCAGTTAAGAGAGCAGGTAGGAGAGCCTTACAAATCCTTCCCTGTGGATGCCTTTAAATTTCTTGAAGGCGGAATGTCTGCCTGGGGGACAGTATGCGGTTCAAATGCAGGAGCAAACGTTGTAACGAATTGCATAATCGGCCCAAGCCTTAAGGGCGCCTCTGAGGAGGGCATGCTGATGGGTAGCGAGTTGATGCAGTGGTATTGCGATGCGCAGATGCCGGTTTGGAATCCCAAGACCCCGAAACAAACTACAGAAATAGTAAAGACTGTGGCAGACTC
>MHDW01000210.1:17762-21048 GCA_001803645.1 Nitrospirae bacterium GWC2_42_7
GTAGAACTGTTGAATGACTGGAAGGACGGAAAGTATAAAACAGCAGGAGTCCTCCCGGCAAAATCGTTCAATATTCCTGCGCAATCCAACTGCAATGAGTGTCACGGCTCAGACATTCCTACTCCGCCCATGGCAAAAAAATAGGTAGAATAAAAGATCAGGACAGGGATATAAACCTGTCCTGATCTTTTATCAAATAATAAGGAGGCATATTATGTTCGGTTTTGGATTGCCGGAGTTGATGATCATACTGGCAATAATCATGGTTCTGTTTGGAAGCAAAAAACTGCCGGAACTCGCAAGCAGTATGGGAAAAGCCATAAGGAATTTCAAAAAAACCTCTGCCACATCAAATGACACCGACGTTAAATTTAAAGATATTTCAGTAATTATATTTTTGGGTTTTCTGCTTCATATGCTCTTCATGCCGTCCTCATTTGCAGAAAACGGAGAAACCGAAACAACAGATACGCCGGCAACATATGAATTCGAGACAGTCGTTGTCACTGCACCTGCAATGTTAACACCGCTCGAAATTCAATTCGATCCCAAAGCTCCACAGCAACCGCTGCCGGCACATGATGGAGCTGCCTTTCTTAAAGCCGTTCCCGGCATGAGCATTATACGCAAGGGCGGTACTGACGGTGACCCCGTATTCCGGGGCATGGCAGGGTCCCGTCTCAATATACTACTGGATGGCGAGAATATTCTCGGTGGTTGTGGCAACCGGATGGATCCGCCCACAGCCTATGTTTTTCCGGAAGACTATGACCGGATCACCATACTAAAAGGTCCCCAGACAGTCCTTTACGGTCCCGGGAACTCTGCGGGCGTAGTGCTCTTCGAGCGTGAAATCAAGCGTTTCGAACAGCCAGGATTTAAACTTAATACCAGCCTGATGGGCGGCAGTTTCGGCAGAAACGATGAAGTCTTTGACTTCAGGACCGGAATACCAAATTTCTATATGAGAGGTTCAGCCACCAATTCACATTCAAATAATTACAAGGATGGCGCTGGCAAAACTGTCCACTCAGAGTACGACCGCTGGAGTCTAAACGGAGGCATTGGATGGACCCCTGACAATAATACGCGCCTTGAGCTGTCTGCTGCGCGCAGCGATGGAGAAGCAGCTTATGCAGACCGCGGAATGGACGGTGTAAAGTTCGAACGTGAGAATTACGGCCTGAAATTTGAGAAGAAGAACATAGCCTCGTGGCTTGAGAAAATAGAGGCTCAGGCCTATTACAACTATATCGACCATGTAATGGACAACTACAGCCTCCGCGATTTTGTGCCGAGCATGATGATGCCCAACCATGCAGTCAGCAATCCCGACCGTAAGACCATCGGCGGCAGGCTCGCCTTTTCATTCCATCCCCTTGATACCGCAAAATTTGTGATAGGCTCAGACATACAATCAAACAAACATACTCTGCGTTCTACAACGAACGAAAAGACTACTCCCTATGAATCATTGGACCGCACCGAAGATGCACGCTTCTACCAAAAAGGCCTGTTCGGTGAGTGGACACAGTTCATTGGTGAGAACGACCGGATCATATTAGGCCTGCGCGAAGATTGGTGGAAAGCCCAGGACAAGCGTCAGACGCTAAAACTCAAGATGGCAATAGTGTCTAATCCCACTGCCGACATGGAAAGGGAAAAAACCCTGACCAGCGGTTTCATCCGATACGAACATGATGCGGGTTCAGCAGCCACGCTTTACGTTGGCATTGGGCATAATGAACGTTTTCCTGATTACTGGGAATTAATAGGAGGTAGTAAAGAGGGGCCTTCTGATACTGATATAAGCGCCTTTGCCACAACCCGGCCCGAGAAGACCACCCAACTGGATATTGGTGCCACCTGGAAGACCGACTCCTGGAGCGGCTTTATCTCCGGATTCTATAACAAGATCGACAATTACATCCTGATCCAATCAGACGTAGAACGAACCTACATGATGATGGTCCGAACTGTGAGCATCGTGCGCAATGTAGATGCCACTACCTGGGGCGGAGAGGCTGGCATGAGCTATTCATTTACTCCAACACTGAAAATCGATACCAGTCTCGCATATGTACATGGAGAGAACGATACCGAAGATCGTCCTCTGGCACAAATTCCACCTCTGGAGGCACGGCTCGGGCTGAACTGGGACAATAAAAAATGGTCTGCTGGTTCTCTCTGGCGTCTTGTTTCATCACAAGGCCGGTACGCAACAAACGAGGGGAGCATCGCGGGGCAGGATATCGGACGCACTCCTGGGTTTGGTGTATTCTCGATCAATGGCAGCTGGCGTCCGAAGAAAAGTATTTTAATAGCGATTGGAGTCGATAACCTTTTCGACAAGACTTACGCTGAGCATATCAGCCGTTCAGGAGCTTCCATCCCTGGATTCGAACAGACTACACGAATCAATGAACCGGGACGCAATTCCTGGATCAAAGCAGCTTATACCTTCTGATAACCCGGACAAGATGGTGCAACAGAAAAGTATCGAGAAATTGTTTCCTGATTTCAGGACGTCCGGGACACACTCAGATACAAAGTATCATATAGAGGAAGAGCAATTAAACTATTTTCTGGAGGACCAATGAAATATTTTCTAATAACATTGTTATGTTCACTTATATTTTCAAGCGCTGTTTTTGCACTTGAAGAGGAAAGCACAAAAGAGCTTGAAGAAATATCTGTGACTGCGACACGTACAGAAAGGGCCACAAAGGAAATTCCTGCTGCGGTCACTACTGTTACAAAAGAAGACATAAGTAACACAAGGATGTTCAACCTGAAGGAGGCCCTTACCGGTATCTCCGGAGTGCAGTCAGAATCAAAGAACGGAGGATACGACTCAAGATTGATCATACGGGGAGCAGGGCTGAAAGCTCGCTATGGCGTCAGGGAGATCATGATACTTTTGGACGGTGTCCCGATAACAGACCCTGATGGCATGTCCAGACTCGATTTTGTGGACTCACAGCTCGTTGAAAGCATTGACGTAGTTAAAGGGCCTAACTCAACACTATACGGGGCCAATGCAGCAGGCGGGGTGATAAACATCATCACGAGAAACCCCTTTGAAGAGAGGAAAAGCCTGACAGCCGGATACGGTAGCGATAACACGCAGATGTATAATCTTAACTTCGGGACAAGCATTGCCAATACTTTCTTCACTTTTTCCGGTAGCAGACGCTCTACAGACTCGTGGAGGGAATGGAACAAGTTCAGCACTAATCAGGCCAGCTTCAAGGTCGGCCACCTTTTCGAAGATAACAGCTCTGTG
>MHDW01000210.1:21206-21331 GCA_001803645.1 Nitrospirae bacterium GWC2_42_7
TGAGCCTGGATGAATGCCTGGCCCTGGCCCGGGAACAGAACCCGGTTCTCAGCGCCAGCCGGGAGAAGATTCAGGAGTTGCTGGCCGACTACAATGCGGCCCGTTCTAAGTTTTTTCCGCGGCTC
>MHDW01000210.1:21491-21633 GCA_001803645.1 Nitrospirae bacterium GWC2_42_7
ACGGCACTCAGGCTCAGAAGGAAGAGGTCCAACGCACTGCGGATGAAGTGGCTTTTACCGTGACCGAGGCCTTCTATCGCTTGATTGAGGCCAAGGAAAACCTTAAGGTAGCCCAGGATGCCCTCAGCCAACGCCAGGAATT
>MHDW01000211.1:0-132 GCA_001803645.1 Nitrospirae bacterium GWC2_42_7
AGCCAATGACACAAAAGGCACTGTGATATTGGCTCCTACGAGTTACGGCAGCGAGCTTACGACAACGAGCACTGCTTACAACTGGACAGTTGCAGGAGCTGCGGCATCGCTTGTTGCAGGCGACAGGATAGT
>MHDW01000211.1:228-1199 GCA_001803645.1 Nitrospirae bacterium GWC2_42_7
AAAAACGCCTGTTGGTCTGCCGATTGGATCTGCAGCTGCCAACTGGGTAGCGCCTACTTATACGTTAGGCACTGCTACAAAGGAATATGAAATCTGTTTCAAATGCCATTCAGGGGCAAACGTGAATTATGCGTCATGGATAAACGTGAAGAAGCGCTTTTACCTGAGAGAAACAGCGCCGGGCGAACCTGCTCCGAATGCAACAGCATCCACTGATTCCTTCCAGGGTGGAACCTGGCAGAGCAGGGAAATGCTCGAGACTCAGGGAGCTTCTGCACAAACACAAACAATAACGTTTAATAGTACCGCCAACCCGGCCTACTGGAGAATGACAAGCTTTGTGTCTCCTGCAGCTACAGGCACATGGAATATTCCTGCAGGAAACTGGCTGCTTAAGCTTTGGGCTTTGGAAAGCTCAACCGGGGCTAATGCTTATATGCGGGCAACAATATATGTCTGGACTGCTGCTGATGCAAAAGGAACTGTTATAGTTGCGCCCACGAGCTATACCTCTGAACTAACAACAACAAGCGCGGCTTATACGTGGGCCCTCTTAGGCTCTGCTGTTACGCTCAATTTTGGCGACAGGATCGTAGTGGAACTTGAGATCGATACAAGAAATGCTACGAACGGCACCACAGCTACCTACCGGTGGAACGGAAGCAGCAGTACAGATGACAGTTTTGTTGAGACACCTGACAATGCAGCAAGCTGGACTGATGTGGGACTTGAATTCAATCCGGGGAATAAATCATTCCATCCTGTTGTTGTTGCCTTAAATGATGCAAGTTCAGGTTCTTCTGTTCTCGCAGCAGCACAGCTTAACAATGGCTGGACCCCGGGCAAAAAAATGTACTGCGTAGATTGTCACGAGACTGATTCAACTGTTTCGCGTGGGCCGCATGGCTCATCAGTTAAATGGATGCTTGCAGGAACAAACAAGGCCTGGCCGTATGTTAATAGCGCAAATA
>MHDW01000211.1:1276-12118 GCA_001803645.1 Nitrospirae bacterium GWC2_42_7
GACCATCAGGGAACAGGAAGAGGCGAATGTACAAGATGTCATATCAGGGTCCCGCATGGAGGCAAGGTATCGAGATTAATCTCTGCTGATAACACTGGGGGAATGCCTGCGAGGTACTATCCTAATGGTACCATAGAATCAATCCTCAACTTGAGGAAGTTTACAAAAAACACTTATAACAATTATCAAAAAAGCAACTGTTATTCCACATCCAGCAATTGCAGCGACCATAACAACTCAGGCAATGGCACAGAAACCTGGTAGTCTGAAATTAATATTTTATAAAAGCCGGGGTAATCCCCGGCCTTTTTTTGCTTTTGTATAAATCTTTCTTTTTTCGACCTATCTCCCACTGCATAAAATTTTGAGATATACTATAAAAATGCAGGCATTCAAACGACTTTTTCTTTCAAGAAAAACAATACTGGTTACTATTGTCCTTATTCTTTTGACTGTTGTTGCCGGTTTTATTATTCCCCAGAAGTTTTCAACACCCCAAAGGGAATTTCAGAAATGGCAGGATGCACATTCTCAGTGGATACCGTGGATCGAGCGGTTGGGGTTTGATCACATCTATACAACACCCTGGTTTGCGCTTCTTCTTTCTGTATTTCTCATGACCTTGTCGTTTTCAGCTTATGAACAGATAAAAATCTCGAGACTAAAGACATATGGGAAAGTGATGCCATCCGGAGAAAAAGGAATTCCTGTTTCTGAAAGCAGGCAAGAAATTGTGAAAAAGGCGAGAAAAAAAGGATATATCAAGCTTTATGAGGACCTTGATGTTATAAGGCTTGTGAAATATCCATGGGGATACTGGGGAAATGTCCTGTTTCACATAGGCATGATCATTACTATTGCCTCTGCTATTATAATTTTCCTGACCGAACGCAGGGGAACTGTCAATATTATCGAGAGAAGAACCCATTTCCCTGAGAGCGCCTGGCTTGCTGAAGAGCACGGCCTGTTAGTTGATAAGTTGGTGCTGCCAGATTCTCTTACATTAGAAACAATCAGTCCGGAGTTCTGGGAAACTGATGAGATCAAACAGTTGACAACAGCGCTGGAATTCACTGATGAGACAGGCCAAATTAATAATTATACGCTTCACATCAACAAGACCCTGCATTATAAAGGGATAGAGATATATCAGGGAAATAGTTTCGGCAATGCCTTTTTTATCGAATTCTCTGACAGCGAGGGCAGAATAAATAACGAGATATTACTCATTGATAATCCCAAAAAAAGGAACAAGGCAAGTTATAGCAACTTTAACTTTTTCTGGATGCCTTATCTCCTTAAGGTCAAGTATTTTGCAGATGCTGAACAGAAGATGATGGACAGTAACAACCCGCTTTTAGTGATGAGGCTTATGCAGAGGGAAAAGATTGCCGCTGAGCTACAGTTGAAAACAGGAGAGCACGGCAGGCTTGGGCCCTATGATGTGACTCTCGTACATGTTGCACGTTGGGGTAATGTCATCTGCGTTAAGAACAAAGGAATGCCCGGGATTTTTCTGGGATTTTTTATTATAATTTCAGGAGTAAGCTTAACGTATTTTATGCCTCCAAGGGAGATTTATATTAAGAGTTCTGATGGAAGTTTGTTTCTTTCATTCAGGAGCGGGAGGTTTAAGAGTTTGTACAGGGAAGAATTTGAAAAGATTTACAAAAGCAAAGAAGGCAGGAGGTCAGCATGAACAATCCGCTTTTTATAGACAGAGCTATTCACTGGCTGGCAGTAATAATCTATGTGGCTGCTTCAATCGTCAATACATACGGCCTTATTTTCAGAAAAGAAAGGTCTGAGCAAACAGCTTATTATATCATCGTAACAGGGCTTTTTGTTCATGGCATAGCAATTGTTTACAGGTGGACAATAGCTGGCCACGGGCCTTACATGGTTAGATATGAGGTCCTTTCATCAAATGCATGGGTAGCGCTCTCAACGTTTCTTGTGTTTAGCAGGTTTTTTCCGAAGATCAGGTCTGCGAGCATTTTTATGTTCCCTGCCGTATTTCTACTGATCGCATTAGGTCTGTTCTTTAACCCTGAGGTGACAAAACTCCCTCCAAGCCTTAAAAGCATATGGCTTGTACTTCACGTAGTTTTTTATAAAATTGCGTTTGGGACTATATTGATCGCATTTGCACTATCGGTTTTTTATATTCTTAGAAACCGAACTAAAATAAAATGGTCTGAGAGGTTCCCTGATAATGAGACACTCGATATCTATGCTTACAGATTTGCTGGTTTTGGCTTCACCTTCTGGTCAATCGGGATGCTCGCAGGTTCTATCTGGGCATACCAGTCATGGGGACGATTCTGGGGCTGGGACCCTGTAGAAACCTGGTCTCTCATAACATGGATATCCTTCGGCATATATCTTCACCTCCGGCGCTTCTTCGAATGGAAAGATGAGAAGGCAGCCCTTCTTTTCATATTCTGTTTTATTCTTTCACTTATTTCTTTGTTCTTCATACCGATATTGGAGTCTTCAATTCATTCAGAGTATTTCAAGTGAAAAAACAGCGGGTAGTAAAATGAAAAAAGCCTTCACTATATTCATCGGTTTCCTTCATGACTTTGCAGCCGGATGCTGGGCTGCTGCCATGTTTGCAATATACTGGCTTAACAGGCAGGCAGTCCCTCCTGAATCATCGGACGTTATACTCGGACTCAAAAAACAGTTTTTTTATTTTGGGATTGTCTGTGTTCTTATCGTATTTGCCACAGGTGCTGGAAGGACCTTCACTTATGCGAACAATCTTTATGGGGAGAACGCGGAAAAGATGCGGAGGAAGATGCTGATATTGAAGCACATCGTCTTATTCTCTGTTTTCGGTCTCGGTCTTTACTGGGGATGGACAACAGTGTTCAGATAGGGCAATATTAGGTAAAACATTCATGTTGTAAAGCAACACAAATGAGACATGAAAATGACACCCTCCCCTCAAGGGATTTTTATATGGACAAGCTGAAAAACCTTGAAGGGTTGACTCCTGAGAAACAGAAGTTTATGCTCAAGGTCATAAAACTGATAGCCACTAATTCCTATCTTGCCAAGCATATGCAGGGAAATATGCCGGGAGAGATAAAGGAATTAATTAAAAAAGCTGGCAATAAGGTACTGAAAACAGAGCCAGCTTAAATAATAATTCTCAAGAATTCAATATGTCATAACAATAAGATCAGATTGAAATCAAAAGACTTTGAAGGCACTTAGGTCTCTGCTTATTAAAAGTAATTGCATTTGTGAGCTTAATCCTGTTTGCATTTTTCCTCTGAAAATAGCATTATTTAAGTAGCATAAAGCATATGAAAAGATATCTTTATAAATACAAATGCCGGATGTACATAGTCATTGCGTGCCTGTTTGCGCTATTAAGCGCCTGCGCTTCAACCAACATCTTTTCAAATTTCAGCTCAGGTGAGCTGAAAAACAGCCTTCCTTTATTCGATAAGGACAAGATTGAAGAAACACATTCTGTTTCAATACCACAGTTCTTTAATGACAACAACAACTGGACCAGTTTGACACAGGAAATTCTCTCATCAGCAAAACTATCTATCATTCCTTATGAGAAAACTGCAAATGCTGTAAAGGCAGGCAAAAAAGATCTCCATCTCTTGTCTCCTGAAGAAAGGGCTGATCATTTAACTGCTCTCGCCAGATCGCTTCACGCTGATGCTGTCCTTAACGGACTGATACTCAATAAAGACAGTCATAACGAACTTGTCCTTCAGCTTCTGTCTTCAAAAGACTCACGGGTTATATGGTGGCAGTCTGTTGATTTCAGCGTTAAACATGGAGCTGTTGTTCAAAACGATCAAAAAACCCTTCTTATAAAAATGCTCTCTCCTGTTCTTCAGTACATCGGCCAAAAGGAAAAGCCTCTTGTGAGCCCTTTCAAACAGCAACCAAAAATTGATGCCCTGCCAAAAATAGGGGAACAGCCTGTTGTACCCAAAACAGAGCCTCAGCCTAAGATCGATATTAAGCCAAAACCAAAAAAAGAACTGGAAAAGGATCTCGAATCTCCTGTGCCTGATGATGATTTCAGCCCGATGTGATCTATGGAAAACCCTCCTGAGATCATAATGAGATGCCCTAAATGCATGAAGGACTTTTCTCCTGATGTCTCCTTTTGCGAGACCTGTTCTGTAATACTTGAACCTGTAGAGATCGAACCCGCAGAACCCGTAAAGGCAGAGGCAGGTGCTCAGCCTGAAGATAAAAACACATCAGACAATAGTGATAAGATCGAAGAAGTAACTCTCGAAACACTTAAGGCTGATATCGAAAATAAATTTATTTTTACTGTTCTGGTCGAGTTGGGCCAATTAAAAAAGAAACTTTCCAAAAAAGAAGGTCTCCTGTCTGAACTGGAAGGCAGTCAGTCAAAAATGAATCTCTCGAGTTTTCTTGTCAAACACAGAAAAGCTGAGTCAGAGATAGAAGAGATCATAGTTAAAACTGTAAAACTCGAAACAGCGATCGATAATCTGAAAGGAAAGATCGAAAACGATATTCAGAAACTTGAATCAACTTTAGGTGAATTAAAAGACCCTGGAATTCTCTGGTTTCTCAGCAACAGCGGGCGCTATTACAGGATGTTATCCTCTGAATTAAAGACCAAAAAATCCCTTATTGAAGTTATTCTGCAGAAGAAACCTGAGATATATCTTAAAACAAAACATCTTGGAAAGATCTATCTCAGCTTCGGTCTTGCCTTTATCCTTGGTCTTTCCATAACATGGTTATTTATCAATTATTCCCACAAAGACCCTGTAAGCACTGCCCCTACTCAAGAAACATCCATACAGATCAGCGAAAAAACCATCCTGGAATTACTCGAAGACATAAAAAAGGCAAATCAGTCAAAAGACCTTGATTTGCTGGAATCAAAATATTCAAAGAACTATCCGGAACTTGCAAAAAGAAAAACAACAGCCTTAGAACAATGGCAGAAATATGACTTCAAATCCATGACATACCTGGTCACAGATCTGCAGACAAGAACAGATTCAGCAAACGCAACAGTAGTATGGGACATGGAACTCAGTTCAAAAAAATCAGGGAGCACTAAAATAATCTCCCAGAAACTCGATGTTGGGTTCATACTTGAAGACGGAAAGCTCAGGATAAGTTCAGTAGATAAGGTCGGGCAATAATACCGCACTATGTCTATGTCTAACACACGCCTTCTTGCAGTAAAAGCCCTTCTGGATATATTCGGAAAAGGTTTAAAACCAAAGAACTCGATAGAAAATAATTCACAAAACCTCGAAAAACGGGACAGGGCTTTTGTCATGGAGATTGTTTATGGAGTCCTGAGATTCAGGGATACGATTGACTGGATCCTCAGGCATTTTTTGAAAAATCCCGAGAGACTTGATGATTTTATTGTCAACAATCTAAGAACTGCTGTGTATCAGATATATTTCATGCGGGTACCGGACTGGGCTGTTCTGAACGAATCTGTTGAACTCGAAAAAGGCAATGGCAAACCTGCGTTGGTCAATGCTGTTTTAAGAAATGTTCTCAGACAAAAAGAGAACATTACGCTGCCGGTCAAATCAGGGCTCTATGATGCTGATATTTCCCTCAACACATCGCATCCAAAGTGGCTTATTAAAAGATGGATCAAGCGATTCGGGGAAAAAGAAACAGAATCTATTGCTGAAGCAAACAACAAAATACCTCCCTTCACTATCAGAGTGAACACATTAAAGATCACAAAAGAAAAGCTTATTTCAATGTTGTCAGAAAGAGGTATTATGTCCGAACCGACCGCATTTTCTTTTGATGGCATTATTCTTAAAGACATCTCATATGATGACATCTCTTTTGCCAAAGGACTTTTTTTTGTTCAGGATGAGGCTTCACAGCTTATCTCATATCTCCTTGATCCAAAACCGGGTGAGAAGATTCTGGACGCATGCGCTGCACCCGGCGGCAAAACAACACACATTGCACAGCTTATGAAAGACAACGGAGAGATCCTTGCAGTCGAAAAAGATCCGGAGAGGATCCCGATGCTCAAGGAGAATATCATGAATCTTGATATCAAGTCTGTCAGGATAATCAATTCCAGCCTCTTTGAACTGAAGGATAATGAAGAATTTGACAGAATACTCGTTGATTCCCCCTGCTCTGCTACAGGTGTAATAAGAAGAAACCCTGACATAAAATACAAGCATAGGGCAAAGGATCTTTCGGAATACGGTTCAAAACAAAAAAAACTGCTCTTGTCAGCCTCAAAACATCTGAGAAAAAATGGGACTCTTGTATATTCTGTCTGCTCAACTGAACCTGAAGAAGGAGAGGATGTAATAAATGAATTCTTGAAGACTGCGGATGATTTCCGTATTATAGATACAGATGTTTCTTTCTTGGATCATTTTATGAATAAAGGTTTTTTCAGGACATATCCTCATAAACATAACATGGATGGTTTTTTTGGAGTGAAACTTTGCAGAAAAATATAAACAGTATTTTCAGGCTACCTTTTATCTTCGCAATGTTCCTGGTCCTGGGGCTTTCCTTCGGTTACCTTACCTTCAAGGTTCTTAGTTTCAGCCGAACTGTCAGCGTGCCTCCGCTGGTTAACATGACCCTTTTGGATGCAAACGAGGCCTTAAGCAAGGCCGGGCTCTACCTGAAAATAGAAGGTGAGGACTATGATGCTTCAATACAGACCGGACGCATACTCAGGCAGGATATCCCTCCCGGCAACAGCGTAAAAGAGAAAAGAACTATCAAGGTTGTGCTCAGCAAAGGGCCAAGGGTTTTCTCCCTTCCTCTGATAGTGAACGAAAAACTGGCAGATGCAGAGTCAATTTTCATACAAAAAGGTCTTAGGATCGGAAAGATAATAAATGTTCACTCAGACACTGTTGAAAAGGGAAGGATCGTAGCACAGAAACCCGAACCTGACGAAAAAGTAACCGATGATATTATAGTGCTTGTAAGTCTCGGGCCTCATGAATTAAGCTATTATTGCCCTGATTTTATAGACAAGAACTTAGCAGCTGTAAAAGAAACAACAAGTAAAATGAATCTTTTTGTTGAGACAAAAGGCAAAGGGGAAATTGTTGAAACCCAGAGACCGAAACCAGGATCAATTGTAAGATCAGGAGAACAAATATATCTGAACATGAAAGAGGAAAACCCCAATGATTAAGATCGCCCCTTCAATCCTTTCTGCTGATTTTATGCGCCTGGGAGAAGAAATAAAGGCCGTGGAAGATTCCGGCGCCCATCTGCTCCACCTGGACATTATGGATGGCCATTTCGTTCCCAATCTAACAATAGGATATTCAATAGTTGAGTCCATCAAAAAGATAACAAAGCTTCCCCTTGATGTCCATCTCATGATAGAAGACCCTGACAAATATCTGGACAATTTTATTAATGCAGGTTCAGATTATCTAACAGTGCATTTTGAAGCCTGCGCACACCTTCACAGGACAGTAAGCTATATAAAAGAGAAAGGAATAAAGGCGGGAGTCTCAATTAATCCTGCCACTCCGGTAAGCAGTCTTGAAGAGATCGTTCATGATATCGATCTGATAGTTCTGATGTCGGTCAATCCCGGTTTTGGCGGACAGAGTTTTATACCTCATACTCTTGAAAAGGCAAAACGTCTGAGAAAAATGACAACTGAAAAGAATTTATCCATTCTTATAGAAGTAGATGGCGGGGTAAAACCTGAAAATGCGAAAGAGGTTGCTGCATCAGGAGCAGATATTCTCGTGATGGGCTCGGCTTTTTTCGGTTCAAAGGATTATTCCGGATTGATGAAGAAACTCAATGAAATCCTTGGAAACTGACAAGCTCCTTAAGAGAGCTAATGAATTAAAAAATAACAGCCGCTTTATTGACTCGCTCAGGCTTTTTGAGAAAACACTGAAACTCTGCAAAGCTCAGAAGGACTTTGGAAAAGCATTGGAATGCCAGCTTTCAAAGGGCGATGTCTTCAGAATGACAGGAGATTTCGATAAAGCTATCAGGTCGTATTCAGATGCTGTTGAAACCAGCAGGAAACTCAATGACATGGTTTCACTTGCTGATGCTAAAACAGGAATAGGCCTTTCATTCAGGGGAAAGGGCGACTGGAAAAATGCTCTCAAGACTTTTTCAGGGACTTTGAGGTTTTATGAGAAACTGAAAGACAAGCATGCAATTGCCTTCTCGCTATGGGCAATTGCCGGAACCCTCAGAATAAAAGGAGATATTCCGGAAGCAATAAGCACATTCAAAAGATCCCTCGATATGTTCAGATCATTGAATGACAATAACGGCAAAGGATACTGCATGTGCGGCCTCGGTGGCACTCACAGGATCGCAGGGTCATTCAGCGATTCCTTGAAATACTATGCTTCTGCAAACAAGCTCTTCACCAAGATAGGAGACAAATTCGGACAGGCTTATTCTTACTGCGGAACAGGGAACGCTTCAAGAATGTCCGGCAAATATAAAGTGGCTATGTCAAACTTCAAAAAAGCCTCATCGATATATAAAAAGATCGGAGACAGAGTCAGCTACTCTTACACTCTCTGGAGCATGGGAACAACCCAAAAAATGCTTGGGGACTTTGACAGCGCAGGTGATTATTTCAGATCAGCGCGGAAATTCTTCACCGCAACCGGAGACCAAAGGGGACTAATATACTGCAAGCTCGGGGCAGGAGAAATCTTATTTCTTAAAGGCAGAAAGAATGCTGCGTTGAAACATATTACGGAATCAATTGACAACGCAGTCCTTTACGGTTTTAAAGTCGAAAAATGCCATGCAGAAATATTACGTTCCTATATGCTTGGACAAATTAACCTTAGTTGTTATAATAAACTCGGGCTTAAATTAATATTTAATAAGGCACCATTTAATTTTCCGTAACAATCAACGATTTTTTTAAAAAATTAACAGAGGTTCTTTTCTTTGCGTGTTTTTAATATACCCAATACATTAACCATCATAAGGATCGTAATAATTCCGGTATTTATTACTGCGATAATTTACAACAGCTACAGGTTTGCGCTTTATCTTTTTATAATAGCCGGGATCACAGACCTTCTTGACGGACTTATGGCAAGGCTTACTAACCAGAAAACAGCCCTCGGAACATTTCTGGACCCTCTTGCCGACAAATTTCTACTCGTATCTTCATTCATTCTTTTTGCAGCATACGGATGGATCCCAAAATGGCTTGCGATCACAGTAATAAGCAGGGACCTCATTGTAGTTATCGGCTGGTTTCTTCTTTTTATGATAACCCATAATGCCCAGGTAGAAACAATTTTTCTTGGAAAACTTGCTATAGCCTTGCAGCTTTTCGCTCTTGCTTACGTACTCCTTCATGTAAACTATGTTTATCTTCCTGATGTTCCAAAATCTATACTGTTTTTAACAGCCATAATTACCGGTTTATCAGGTCTCCAGTATATATACAGAGGTTTTAAAGTATCCAATGCAACCTAAAGGAATAGAGATAGAAAATGTTTCTTCCGGGAGCCTTGCTGAACAATCCGGGCTTCGCAATAAAGACATTCTTCTTTCAGTAAATTCACACCCTTTACAAGATGTAATAGATTTTATGTTCTATAAGAATTCTGAAAAGCTTGATATTGAGTTCAGGCGCAAAGGGAATAAAGACAAAATACAGATCACTACAGACAACAAAACTGAGCTTGGACTGCACTTTCTGCCTCTACGGGTAAATACCTGTAAAAATAACTGCATCTTCTGTTTTGTAAAACAGCTTCCTAAAGGCCTTAGAAAAACGCTTTATGTGAAAGATGAGGATTACAGATTGTCATTTCTCTACGGCAATTATATTACGTTCTCGAATATGGATAATAAGGATAAAAAAAGAATAGCTGAACAGAGACTAAGCCCGCTTTATATCTCAGTGCATACTACAAACAAGTCATTAAGGAATAAGATGCTCGGCAATCCAAAGGCCTCTGATATCATGAAGGAGATGAAATTTCTTTCAGATAATAAAATAAGAATGCATCTGCAGATCGTACTTTGCCCTGGGTACAATGACGGGAAAGAACTCCGGAATACAATTAATGACATATACAGATTTTATCCGTATGCATCTTCCATCGCTGTTGTGCCGGTAGGGCTCACCATGCACAGGAAGTTTCCTCTGGACCCTGTCACTAAAGAGCATGCAATAAAAGCCATAGAAATAGTCGAAAACTTCCAGAAGAGATTTATAAAGAAGCATGGCGACCCTATTGTCTACTGCGCTGATGAAATGTACATTAAAGCAGACACAGCCTTTCCTAAACTGAAAGATTATGGAGTCTTTCCACAGATAGAAAATGGGGTGGGGATGGTTCCTGTTTTTATAAATCAGACAAAAAAGATCAAGATTCCCGAGACAGTTTCGCATAAAAAGAAATTCCTTACATTCACAGGCACTTCTTTTTATCCATTTTTAAAGAAATTCACGGATAGGCTTGAAGAAAAGGAAAATATCCATATCAATACAGTAGAAATAGCAAATAACTTTTTCGGCAGATCTGTTACAGTAACAGGGCTTCTGACAGGACGTGATGTGATCAAGGCTCTGCATGAAAAAACAGACTCATACAAGATACTGATCATCCCTGATGTTGTACTGAAAGAAGGTGAGGACATTTTTCTTGACAACGTATCCTTAGGAGACATAGAGGAAGCTACAGGCTTAAAAACAGTAAAAACAGATTCATCACCACAGGGGTTGATAGACGCAATATCAGGAATTCAGCGTCATGAAGAATGAACCCGTATAAATCCATTTTTTCTAAAATTCTTATTCACTGAGAGGAAGTTTTTGATATGAAG
>MHDW01000212.1:0-10855 GCA_001803645.1 Nitrospirae bacterium GWC2_42_7
CTTCAGGCAGGGTCCTTGTGGATAAGTTTTTGCGAATAGACGGCTTTCCATTTATTTATGCTATTGGCGATAATGCCCTTGCTGTAAATCCTGAAACTGGCAAGCCGGTTCCTGCTGCTGCCCAGTTTGCGTTACAGCAGGGGCGAATGGCAGCAGATAACATTTATGCTGAAATAACAGGCAAAGAGAAAAAGGTCTATCGCCCGAAAGTTATTGGAGAGGTGGTTAGCTTAGGAAGGCATCTTGCTGTTGGCTGGCTGGCGCTTCCGTTCCTGAAGAAATTTACTTTCGCCGGTTTTGTTGGAAGCCTGCTTAAAGTTGCGATTCAGGAGAAGCATATTATGCTGCTGAGAAAAGAGAGCAGGAACTGGGTGAAGTATTGATTTGTTGAAAAAGAGGCGATATTTTTTTTGGATAAAATAACGAAATGTTTTGTAATCTAAAATATTTAACAGAAACAAGGAGGATCAAGATGAAGACAAGGAATGGTTTTGTTGAGATGATGTTGGTATTTTTTATCTTTATCGGCATTTGGTTTATTCCGAATATCACTTTTGCGCATTGTGATACACTTGATGGCCCTGTTGTATTAACTGCAAAGGCTGCGTTGGAAAAAGGTGATATCATCCCTGTTCTCAAATGGGTTAGGAAAGATGATGAAAAAGAGATCAGGGCCCAGTTTGATAAGACCCTTGCGGTGAGGAAGCAGGGCAAAGAGGCAAAGGAGCTTGCAGATATGTATTTTTTTGAAACCCTTGTGAGAATACACAGGGCAGGTGAAGGCGCACCTTATACAGGGCTTAAAGAAGCAGGGGCCGTCGAACCATCTGTTGCAGAAGCAGATAAGGCATTGGAGAGCGGTTCTGTTGACAAGTTGGTCAAGCTTGTGACCGATGCTGCTGAAAAAGGCATCCGCGAACGTTTCGCATATACAGTAGAAACGAAAAAGCATGCTGAACATGGCGTCGAATATGGCAGAAAATTTGTTGCAGCCTATGTTGAATTTACGCACTATGTCGAGAGGCTTCATATGGATGCTATGGGTCCAATGGGCCACAACCACGGCAAGGCTGAAGCCCCGGCAGCAGGTGAGCACCAACATTAATAGGAGGATTTATGACCCCGACCGAGATATTAAAACATGAGCATAAGATAATTCTCATGGTACTTGATTCAGCTGAAAGAGAGGTTAATTCCATCTCAGCCTCTAAAAAAATAAATTCTGAAAAGATCAGCAAGATGCTCGATTTTTTCAGAAATTTTGCAGACAAATGCCATCATGCCAAAGAAGAGAAACATCTTTTTACCATGATGAATAAGAAAGGAATGCCTTCTGAGAATGGCCCGATCTTTGTGATGTTAAAAGATCATGATGAAGGCCGCAGAAGGCTGAAGGCTGTGGCTGATTCTATTCCGCCTGCTGATGCAGGCGATGCCGGGGCAGTAGTAAGGATAAAGGAAAACCTGTCCGCATATATAGAAATGCTCAGATCCCATATTCAGAAAGAGGATAATCTGCTTTATCCAATGGCTGACCAGATGTTCAGTGTAAAGGACCAGGAAGAACTATCAGGAGCGTTCGAGAAGGTTGAAACTGAAGAAATAGGCGCAGGGGTACATGAGAAGTACCATGCTCTTGCGCATGAACTGGGGAAGAATTAATCAATCCCTTTTCCTTCTGAAACAACACGGTAATAAGTTCTGTCACTTGGAAGAAGGCTGATTTTTCAACAGTTTAAAAATAGAACTGTTGAAACTCCCTCCAGATTCTTCTATCATACATTGATAGGATGATCACATTTTTATTATGAAAAGAACGCATATCAGATCAGGAAGATGGACAGAGGAAGACCTGGACCGGATCATCCGCGAGTCCTCGAAGATCAAAACAATTGGTAGAAGAATAGATTTTCTCTCAAAACAGTTTCTCGGCCTTAGGTATAAAGGCTCAACATTGATCGGTGATATGAACACAAAAGAGATCCTGGTGATCGATCTTGAAGGGGTTGATTGCTTCACATATTTGGATTATGTTGAGGCAATGAGAATGTCGGTATCATATTCTGAATTTACAAAAAACCTAACGAGAGTAAGATATAGAAATGGGAAGGTTGCCTTTAGGTACAGAAACCACTTTTTCACTGACTGGATATATAACAATTCTGATATGGTTGGTGATGCTACATATAAAGTTGGCGGACGAACTACAAAACAGATCAAAAAAATGCTTAACCGGAAAAAAGACGGCACATTCTTTATCCCCGGTATAAAAACTATAAAACGTGAGATCAGGTTTATACCTTCTGCTGATATTAATGCCTTGGTTATTAGAAAACTTAGAACAGGAGATTATGTTGGTATATATTCTGATATGCAGGGATTAGATGTTTCGCATGTGGGGATAATTATTAAGAATAAGGGTAATATTTATTTACGTCATGCATCATCATTGAAAGAAAATAAAAAAGTCGTGGATCAGGATCTCATGAAATATATATCGAAAAGACCAGGGATAGTTGTGTTAAGGCCAAAGGGTTAAATAGATCCTGTGTATAAACTTATGATCCCCCTCACCCCTGCCCTCTCCCTTCAGGGGAGAGGGACTAAAAAAAGCCCCTCCCTTGAGGGGAGGGGTTGGGGGAGGGTGTGACCCTGATATTTATAAACAAACACTAAATATCATGAAATTCATAAAACATATTCTGAACCGCAGGATGCTTGTTGCTCTGCTGATGGGATTCTCATGCGGCCTGCCGCTTCTTCTCACGGGTTCTCTGCTTCAGGCATGGATGGTGAAAGAAGGTATCGATCTTACATATATCGGCATGATGTCTCTTGTCGGAATACCATATACTATCAAATTTTTCTGGGCCCCTTTTCTCGACAGATTTACACTTCCTTTTCTTGGAAGAAGAAGAGGGTGGATGCTTATAGCACAAATAGCGCTGGCAGTTTCTATTGGAGTGCTCGGATATTCTAATCCTGCTGCAAACCCATGGATGCTTGTTCTTGCTGCGCTTCTTGTGACATTTTTCAGCGCTTCACAGGATATTGTGGTGGATGCTTACAGAAGAGAAGACCTCTCAGACGAAGATCTCGGACTTGGTTCATCATTATATATTAATGGATATAGGATCGGAATGCTTCTTGCTTCAGGCGGGGGGCTTTTTCTTGCGGATCATATTCCATTTCAGATGGTCTATATGATCATGGCCGGTTGTATGATACCTGGGATTGCGACGACGCTTCTTACCCCTGAAACATCATCCGGATTTGGAGCGCCAAAAACAATGAAAGAAGCTGTGTTCGGCCCGATTGTAGAATATTTTTCACGTCCGAGCGCGCTCTGGATACTTGCCTTTATCCTGTTTTATAAAATAGGCGATTCTATGGCAAGCGCTATTTCTACGCCTTTTTATCTTGATATAGGTTTTTCAATGTCAGAAATTAGTGCGGTAGTGAAGGCATTTGGTTTGTTTGCAACAATAGCAGGAAGTCTTATTGGTGGTGTTATGATGATCTGGCTTGGCATTAACCGTTCGCTCTGGATATTCGGCGTGCTTCAGGCAGTTTCTACAGCCGGATTCGCATTTCTTTCATCTATTGGACATAGTGTTACAGCACTATCCGCAGTCATTGCTTTTGAAAATCTAAGCGGAGGCATGGGTACTTCAGCATATGCTGCTTTTATGGCGAGCATCACAAACAAAAAATTTACTGCTACGCAATATGCCCTGCTGAGCAGCCTTATGGGCATTCCGAGGGTGATAGCATCCGCACCAACAGGTTTTCTCGCCAAGCATATGGGATGGTGGTGGTTTTTTGTGTTCTGTACACTTATAGCTTTGCCTGGGATGCTTCTTTTGCTGAAATTTGCACCATGGAAAAATATCAATGATAAAATTTGTCCAAAATAGATCTCCCCACAGCAGAGAAGGCGGATTATCCTAAAGTCTCCCCTCCCTTGACGGGAGGGGTTTACCCGCCTATGGCGGCTCCGAAGGCGACTAGGGATTAAGGGGAGGGTGAAAATCCCCCTCACCCTAACCCTCTCCCGCAAGGGGAGAGGGAAGTGAAATACTGTTTGACAGTCTTTATCAGCTGTGATATTTTGGAATCAAATAATTTAAAAGGAGGATTGACATGGCCTGTAAATCAAAGGGCGGTGCATGCGGGACAACAAAGAAGACCGCAAAGAAATCCAAGAAGAAATAGAATTATTTATTTGGCAAGTAAAAGAGTGTGGGGATGGCTTATACCATCCCCACATTTATTTTTTAATGGTAATCGTGTGTTCCGCTGATGACCTTTATGCCTGTTTTGGTCTCGATCATTTTCGCAAGCTCTTCAGGAGTCGTATAAGGGCAACCTGGTTTCGCATTTGCCAGACATGAACTCAGATGGATAGCATCCGGCTTTATCTCTGATAATTTCATAGCCATCCCGACAGTTGGAATAACAGATCTTCCCGGGCATTCGCACTGAATAAAAGCTATCACATTTGATTGTTCCTCAAATTTACCTTCACCCATGGCTGCTGCCTTAAGGCATCTCCACTCACCGGGGCAACCATATCCGCTGTCCATATAAGAACCACAACCAACAACAGCAATTTTCTTCATAATAAACCTCCTGAGTTATAAATTATTAAGGTGTGCTGATTACAGAGAACATACTTTGTTCTCTGTAAGTCCGCTGCGGAATATATTACAGCAAATGGTCTTTCAAAATCACGATAAGTTAATAAAATATCAAGTATCTATCGTAGCAAAACAGGGAAAGATTCGTATGTCATGCCTTCTTTTCATAAAGTATCCGAATATATGATAAAATCTACTGTGTTTGAAAAAGAACTTATGGATTTACAAAAGAAGTATTTATTGCGGAATATAGTTTCACGTTCATCGCCGCAGGGACCGATCATAACCATTAAGGGGAAAAAATACTTAAATTTCTCATCAAACGACTATCTGGGCCTTGCAAGCCACCCTGAGATTCTTGAAAAAGCAGGCAAAGCATTAAAAAAATATGCATCCGGCTCGGGAGCTTCAAGACTTCTTGGAGGAGGCAGCGACCTTCACGCAAAGTTAGAAGAACAGGTTGCGGATTTTAAGGTCACTGAATCAGCTTTGATTTTTAATTCAGGTTATTCTGCCAATATCGGCATTATACCTGCAATAGCTTCAGAAGGTGATGTTATCTTTAGCGATGAATTAAATCATGCGAGCATAATAGACGGATGCAGACTGAGCCAGGCCAGAACTGTTGTTTTCAAACACAGGGACATTTCTCATTTGAAGAGTCTTATATTAAAAGAAAAGGCCCGAAGAAAAATTATTATTACGGATACGGTTTTCAGCATGGATGGCGATATTGCTCCGATAGGTGAAATATACAAATTATGTTTGTCTCTGAACTCCTCACCCCTTACTCCTCACCCCTTACTTTTGTATCTTGATGATGCCCATGGTACAGGAGTTCTTGGAAAGGGAAGGGGAGCTCTTGCTCATTTTGGGCTGAAGCCTGAGCCCTGGATAATTCAGATGGGGACATTCTCAAAGGCTTTAGGGTCTTATGGCGCTTTTGCTGCAGGCAGCAGAGATGTCATAAGCTGGATTATAAATAATGCAAGGAGTTTTATATTTTCTACAGCACTTCCTGCTTCTGTCATCGCTGCATCAGGCGCATCAATCAGTATCATTAAGAAGAACAGGTCTTTGATAAAAAAGCTTTGGTCAAACAGAGATTATCTTGTAAATAGCATAAAAAGCGCAGGATATGACACTCTAAAAAGTGAGACACCGATCATCCCTCTGCTTATAGCTTCAGCAAAAGAAGCCCTCACTCTGTCTAGCTATCTGTACAGAAAAGGTATTTATGTGCCTGCAATAAGGCCTCCAACGGTAAAAGAACCGAGGCTCAGGATAACTGTCAGTGCAGCTCATACAAAAGAACAATTGGATCTTCTTATTAAAACGCTGAAAAGATATTGCAAAGAAAGAGGATGAACACTGAGACTTTTGCAAAAGCCTCAGCTGGCAAAGAATATAAGGATGCTATAAAATATGCAATCCGTGCAGGATTAGATCGAATTGACGGGGTGAATGTATGAAGCTAAGATTTTTGGGCGGCGCAAGGACAGTGACAGGCACATGTTTTTATCTGGTCAGAGGAAAAAATAAGATACTTGTGGACTGCGGTATGTATCAGGGGCCTAATGCAGCCGAGGTGAACAGAAATAAATTTGAATTCGACCCTTCAGAGATAGATTGTTTATTTCTTACCCATTCACACCTTGACCATGTGGGGCTTGTTCCAAAACTTATCCGGGAGGGTTTTACAGGCAAGATAATAACCACTTCTGCTGCAGCTGATATTACGGAGCTGATACTTTATGATGCTGCCCATATACAGGAGACTGATACTGAATGGCATAACAGAAAGGCGTTGAGATCAGGGTCCCCTATTATCGAACCCTTATATACAAGAAGAGATGTGGACAATGTTTTACCATTGATCGAGAGAAAAAACTACGGCAAGATAGAGAAGCTCTGCGAAGGAATAAGATACAGATTTGTGGATGCAGGGCATATTCTTGGTTCTTCTTCTCTCGAATTGTGGTATATAGACGGCACAGGAGAAAAGAAGATAGTCTTTTCAGGAGATATCGGAAAAAAGGAGAACCCGATAGTGCATGACCCTGTTTTTGTTGAAGAGACAGATTATCTCACTATAGAATCCACATACGGCAACAGGAACCACAAGGGCATGGAGGCATCCATTGACGAGCTTGTTGAAGTGATCAAATCAACTTTTAAAAAGGGCGGAAACGTGATAATTCCTTCTTTTGCTCTCGGAAGGACACAGGACCTTCTCTATATCTTAAATAAGCTTGTGAAAGAGGACAGGCTTTTCAGAATTAATGTTTATATAGACAGCCCTCTTGCTGAGAGAATAACAAAAGTCTATGCCGCGCATCCTGAGTATTTTGAGGCAGGAGCAAAAGAATTATTCAATCTCGAAAGCAGGGATGCGCTAAGGTTACATTTCACCAGAAGGATCGATGACTCGATAGCGCTTAACAGGATAAAAAGGGAAGCTATCATTATCGCGAGTTCAGGAATGTGTGAAGGCGGAAGGGTAAAACACCATCTAAAACATAATCTCTGGAGAAAAGAGAGCAGCATAGTATTTGTCGGTTTTCAGGCGCATGGCACACTCGGAAGAGAGATCGTGGACGGCAAGAAGATTGTGGAAGTGCTTGGCGAGGACATTGTTGTCAGGGCAGGAATACATACTCTTGGAGGGTTCTCTGCTCATGCTGATAAGGATGAGCTGATGGAATGGATATCCATGTTCAAGAACTCTCCTGAAATTTTTGTGGTGCACGGCGAAGAAAAAGCATCGCTTGATTTTCAGGCTTTGGTAAATGAGAGATTTGGGTATAAGACCCATGTGCCGGAAAAAGGACAGGAGTTTGAGATATGAATGCCGATCTATTATAATAAATCATCTTAATAAAATTTATTGATAAACCTCGATATAATCAATATGTGAGATAGAGCTTTCTCCTGTATTGTCCGAATCATTCATTATTGCTAGGCCCGCAATTGACGGCGGGTCTTCTCCAAAGGCTTTCTTATAGTCTTTAATGATATCGATCTTTTCTTCTATCCATTTTCCTGCATTTTCATCACCAGACTCCAAAACCAGCATTTTTGATTCAGATGCAAAAGGGCTGATAATGATATTCTTATCATGTGTCCTGCTTTCCCATATATAATTCAAGCTGCTGTGCGGCGGATACTCTCCATAAATTGCTCTTGCAATCCCGTATTTCAACTTAGTTCCAAAAGATGCAACGGCAGGATCATATTTGAAAATAACATACACGCGGATCGGATAATCATCTCCTGACTTTTCGCCGGCATTTCCTTTTCGGTAAACGTTCCTTATCTTCCAGCGCCACCTTACGTTAGGATAGTCATAGACATTGAACTCTTTGTTGAGGAGCAGTCCTGAAGCCGAGGCATTGCTTTCAGCTTTCAGGTAACTGTTTATGCCTTCTTTTTCGATTGTGTATAAAGTATGTTTATTTATTTTCGGAAAAAAGAGCGGTCTCCAGTTTTCGAGATTATTGAAATCTTCGCGAAAGAAGACTTTATGAGTATATGCATGGAGATATTCATTCAATAGAAACAAAATCAGAAGTGATGAAATAATAATAATACCTGGTTTCACCCTCCCTCCTCTTTTGATTTATTAAATTTTCAATACCCAACAGTCTCTGCTGTGGGGTTTTCCTATAGTTCCCTCCCCCTTGAGGGGGGAGGGTGAGGGAGGGGGTGACTCAGTAGTTTCACCCTCTCCTTAATCCCCTCCTCTATGAGCCGTTGGCTCCGAGCCATAGGTCCTCAAGGGAGGGGAGATTTTAGATGTCCCGCCGTCTCTGCGGCGGGGAGTTTCATTTGCAGGCGACCGCCTGCTAAGCGATTGCGCCTGTTCATGTTGACCCCTGACCGGCAGTACAACCATAACAGTGGTTGCCGACGCTTATTTCCCGTGCTTTAAGAAATTCATGATCAAAAACCCGAATGTGTTGAGGACAGGAATCATTAATATGAAGGCCGAGCACCTGATTAAAGTCACAATCATAAAGATATCCATCCCATCCTACACTTATGAGGTGCCTGCACATCAGAGCGTCTAACGTACATGGATTAAATGAGTCTTCCAATGTTTTCAGATATTTTCCCAAAGAACCTGTTTTATCGAGATGATCTTTAAATCTGCCGATAGGCATATTTGAAAAAGTAAAAAGATGGTTAAAGGTTATTTCATGCTGTGCCGCGAGTTCGCGACGGTAGTCCTCTTCAAGACTTTTTTGTTCAGGCGCTAGAAATGTGCCTGAAGGATTATAGACAAGATTCAGTTTTTTTTCGGAATTGCCGTTTTCATAACCAAGACTATTTAGGCGTTTTATCACCTCGATGCTCTTTCGAAAAGTCCCATCACCCCTAACCCTGTCCACACTGCTATTCATATAATAAGGAAGTGAGGCAGTTATCTCGACATCATGCTCCTGGTAAAATTCAGGCAGATGTTCAAAACCCTTCTCAAAGAAGATTGTAAGATTCGAACGGACAATAACGTGGCAACCTTCTTTTTTTGCTGCTGTAACAAGATAGGTGAAATGCGGATTCATTTCCGGAGCCCCGCCGGTTATATCAAGCGTTCTTATCTCATGCTTCTTTAACACGTCAAGGACCTGATCAACAATATCTTTTTCCATCATCTCGGTTCTGCCTGGACCTGCACTGACATGGCAATGTTTGCACGCCATATTACAGCGATAACCCACATTGTCCTGAAGCCGCTCTATTTCGATTGAATTCAGAGAGTTCTGCAGGACTTCGGATATCTTATTTTTAAATTCCATTTACACTTTTTATTATATCATGCATAAAAGATCAGTCCACTTGAATGGAATATTCTGTTGCGCACCCTTGGTTGAAGTATTAGCCCATCTTACAAAAGTGATTCTGGATAATAAAACAACCCAATAAACCCAACAAACTCAACGAACCCAATAAACCCGATATATTGTGCATTGCAAATAAAAATCATACAATATTGATATGGCGAACCCTTTGAACATTATGAATAAAATGAATAGAGTGCCGGCATCCGTGATAAAGGAGACCGAACAATGACAGACCTGAATATTATACTTCTTCGTGGACTGATCTCATGGGGAGGTTTTGCCCTTTTTCTTACAGCTGAACTGCTTAACCCCTATAGGAAACCATCAGTTCCAAAAACAAAGAGGATTATGACTAATTTATCCCTCACTATCCTGAACAGCGCTTTTATAAGTTTGCTTTTTTCTGCGCTTATTTTCAGTACAGCCTCCTATGTTACAGACAACAAGGCAGGTGTCCTGAATATGTCGAATATGCTGATGATGCCTTATTGGCTAAAAATTATAGTAGCGGTTATATTCATGGACTTTATGCTATACATCTGGCATCTTCTCAATCATGAGATGCCCTTTTTCTGGCGTTTTCACCGTGTGCATCACAGTGACCTTAACATGGATGTTTCAACAGCAACGAGGTTCCATATCGGGGAGCTTTCCATCTCCGCTGTAATTAAGATAGGGCTTATCTTCTTCATTGGAGCTGATATTATCAGTGTTATTATTTTCGAGAGTTTGCTCGTACTAACTGCACAGTTTCATCACAGCAGTCTCAAGGTGCCCGGATGGTTTGAAAAATATTTTTGGCTTGTTTTTGTGCCTCCTTCGATGCACCGCATCCACCATTCTGTTGTGTTAAAGGAGCGGAACACAAATTATGGAACGATCTTGTCGATATGGGACAGAATGTTCGGTACAATACTTAAGGATATTGATCAGGATAAGATCATCATCGGAATGGGAGCCTATCATGAGCCGGATAAACTTAAACTCCGTCATCTGCTCTTAATGCCTTTCACAAGAGCTGTCAAATGATATCTGTCATAATTCCTGTTCTGAACGAGGAATATCATATTGCCGAATGCATAAAAGCGCTGAAGGCCGAAGCTTGCGAGATCATAATTGCTGACGGAGGAAGCTCTGACAGGACAGTGGAAATCGCTGCATGCTTTGAAGAAGTGAAGGTCATCAGCACAGAAAAAGGTCGCGGCATTCAGATGAATAAGGGAGCTGCAGCAGCAGGAGGAGAAATTCTGCTTTTCCTCCATGCAGACACGATGCCCGAAAAGGGCTGGGCAGGAGAAATTTTATCACTGTTTGAAGATGATTCTATATCAGGAGGCGCTTTCACTTTCAGCATTCAATCACCCGCATGGA
>MHDW01000212.1:10869-14101 GCA_001803645.1 Nitrospirae bacterium GWC2_42_7
AAAATCTGTTCATTGCCGTACGGAGATCAGGCCATATTTGTCCGAAAGACTACATTTGATAAGACAGGCGGTTACAAAAATATTCCGCTCATGGAGGATGTTGATTTTATCATGAGACTGAAAAAACTCGGCCGGATCAGCATACTTGATAAAAAAGCAGTAACATCAGAGAGGCGATGGAAAAAGAAAGGGCTTATAAGAACAATGGCAATGAACCAGATCATTATGTTGCTCTACAAGTTAGGCGTAAACCCTTTCAAACTTGCGAGGATCTATTACCGGTGAACAACAATTTTTATGGCATCATGATCAAGTATCCTGAACCGGGCATGGTTAAAACCAGGCTTGCCAGGGACATCGGGCCTCAGAAGGCTGCCTTGATCTCCCGGCAAATTACCGAACGGGTAATGAAGCAGACCATGCCGTTTTCTGGCGAGTATGGCCGGTTAGTATTCTATGATCCACCCGAGAGAATTCAGGAATTTGTAGCATGGCTCCAAAATGAGAAATTCATATCACAGAAGGGCGGCGATGTCGGAGAACGTATGGATAATGCTATCCGGCATCTCCTGGAGAACGGCGCAGGCAAGGCAGTTATTACAGGAGCTGACATACCGGATCTGACCAGTGAGATCATCATTCAGGCATTTGATATTTTAGACGGATCAGATGTTGTGATCGGGCCTGCCCATGATGGAGGCTATTACCTCATCGGAATGAAGTTTCCTTTGCCTGAACTCTTTTGTAATATCACCTGGAGTACAAGTGATGTATTTGCAGAAACAATCAGGACCCTTAAGCATTTAGGTAAAAGTTACAGTGTCCTTCCTCTGCTTTCAGATCTTGATACTATCGAAGATCTCGATAATATCGTCAAATAGAGTTGTCTATCGTAAATAATCATTCAGTCACAATTGGCAACCCACCCCTGCACCCCTCCCGAGAGGGGACTCGAATACATTGACTTTATAACGGATTTTTAATCCCCTCCTTGGAGGGGTGCAGGGGTGGGTTATTTTTGCCCAGTTTCTCCAGAGGGACTCTATAGTCAGTATTGGATTTATCTTAACATCATCTGTTAACGACCCGCATCACTGCCCCAGAGTTGTTTGAGCCGTTTGTCACGGCCGCAGGTGGTACGATAGAATTTGTAGCGTATCGGGTTCTTTTTGTAATATTGCTGGTGATATTCTTCAGCACGGTAGAACTCTGTTGCCTGCACGATCTCAGTTACAACAGGTTCTTTAAAGGTCTTGTTCTTTTCGAGTTCTGTTTTTGAATTCAATGCCAGCTTGTGTTGTTCCTCATTGTGATAAAAGATGGAGCTTCGGTACTGGTTCCCTGAATCACAGAACTGACGGTCTTTTGTGGTTGGGTCGATGTTGTGCCAAAAGACTTTCAGAAGTTTCTCATAAGCCACTTTTGCAGGGTCATAGACGATCTGAACTGCCTCGGCATGTCCGGTTCCTCCGGCCGAGACCGTTTCATAATCAGGGTTTTTCTTGTGACCACCGGTGTAGCCTGAGGTTACTGAAATTACACCGGGAATTTCGTCGAACGGATGCTCCATACACCAGAAACAACCGCCTGCAAAAGTAGCTTTCTCATAATTGGCTACTGATATGACTGTGGTGGTTGAGATAAGCATGACCGACAGCACGATAACAGAGAAAATAATTGTTTGCATTATGTCTCCTTCCCGATAAATAAATTATTTTTTAGTTGCAACGAACTGCATTGCAGCAGAATTCATGCAGTAGCGAAGCCCTGTAGGTTTCGGGCCATCGTCAAAAACGTGGCCGATATGGCCATTGCAGCGACTGCAGATGACCTCGGTTCGGCGTGAGAATAAACTGTTGTCAGGCCTGGTGCTGATGTTCTCTGGAGCGATAGGCTTTGAAAAACTCGGCCAGCCGGTATGGGAATCGTATTTGTCCTCAGACCTGTAGAGATCAAGTCCGCAGCCTGCACATTGGTAAATGCCGTGCTCGTAATGTTTATCGTATTTTCCGGAAAAAGCACGCTCTGTTCCCTTTTTCCGTAGAATGTCATACTGCTCCGGAGTTAAGAGTTTTTTCCACTCTTCTTTGGTCTTAATAACAATTTCGCTCATGATGTAGCCTTCTTTTTCAGCAGAATACACCTTGATCTGAGATGGAGCTGTCTTAGCGTCTGTGGATACCGGCTTTCCCATTCCGAAAGCAAAGACCAAACCAACAGAGATCACTCCGGTCAGAATTATTTCCAAAGATATAGTCGAAAATTTCATTTTAGACCTCCTTTGTTTTTGCTAAGCATCCGCGGCCAATTTTCATCAGCCTTTTTTATATACTCAAGCATATCCTTTTCCCATAGTCTCTGAACATCTTTGTCGAGATTCAAGTACAGTTTTCCATCAAGTACAGTCCAGGAATCCGGGTCAATATCAGCGGTTTTACTCTGGCTTACTGCATAGGCACAGTAACCCCCATATTTCGGTGCATATTTTTCAGGATCTTTTATGAACATTTCAAGATGCTCTGAACTGGCAAACCTCCACTCCGCACCTTTCCATTCGTATTTGAATTCAGACATTCCCTTAACAGGACTCATGTCAGTGAAATATGCAACAGGGTCATACCCTTTGATCGCCACTCCTTCCGGCGTAACATTGATCTGAGATATAGGTGAGCTATTTGCGCAAGAGAAGAAAGCAATCGAGAGGATAATCGCTATAAGTAAACCATTCAACCGAAATCTTAAATCCATTGTAATACCCTCCTTTTTCATCTAGGGCTGGTCAATTTCATTTTATCACAGTTTTTTTAAAGGACAACTTGAGTACGCAGACAACTGAAAGATAAATTCCTTTAGCACTATTTGAAACCCACTTTTTTTTGTTTGATTATTGCCTGCTTCACGCTGATAAAACAGACAGTAAGCCTCATCCTGATGCTTTTCTGAGGCCTGAAATCTTCATCGTGATATAATTTGAAAAGAGATAGATAGAATGAAGACCAAGTCAGGATAAATACAGGGACACAGGTCTTCAGAACGAAAGGTGGACCAAAATGGACAAAGCAATGAGAGACAAGTTCAGATATTTTCTTAAGGATACAGTAAGACAGACGATTGATTTCAGCACTACTGATCAGAACAGAGGGATAGACCCTCCTCCTATCGAAAAACCGATCCCTGAAGGAGCTCAACGCATTGATCTCATCCCTGCTGAAAGACTGCACGATATTTCAAA
>MHDW01000212.1:14121-16571 GCA_001803645.1 Nitrospirae bacterium GWC2_42_7
CCTCTGACACTGAAAGAGCTTTCTTTCCTGCTTTGGGCCACCCAGGGGGTCCGAAAAATTTCCGGCCCTGATACTGCCTTCAGAGTTGTTCCGTCTGCAGGGTGCCGTCATGCACTCGAGACCTATCTGTGCGTTTTTAATGTTGAAGGGCTTCAGGAGGGTATTTATCGCTATCTGCCAATGGAACACCAGCTTCTGCTTGTATCACAGCCAACACGCCTGTCATTACGAATTTCTGAAGCAGCCTTTGGCCAGGATTTTGTTGGAAGCTCGGCTGTTACGTTCATATGGACTGCCATACCCTATCGGATGGAGTGGCGATACGACGCAGCAGCGCACAAGGTTATTGCCATTGATGCAGGCCATGTCTGCCAGAATCTCTATACCTCTTGCGAGGCGATCCATGCAGGTACTTGTGCAGTTGGTGCGTATAATCAGGAATTTATGGACGAGATTATAGGGGTTGATGGAAATGAGGAGTTTACCATCTACCTCGCGCCTGTTGGAAAGAGAAAGGGAGAATAAAGAGTTCTTTTGCTACGTTATGAAACAAACTCTGTAGACTTTTCTGCAAGGAAATGTTCTTCCTGAACTTTGGTGGAGGTAAGTTTTTGAGTGCTGATCATTTCACCTTCAACTAAAGAGTCTTATAGAACGTGATGCAGTAAAGATTTTCAAAAGAAATTATAGCACGCGGGTCACGCGCCATCTTTGGCGCGTTGTTGTGGACCCGTTGGTTAGAAATTTATGCAGTTTTCCAGTGAAGTGCCAGTTTTTTGTGCGCCGCGGCACAATCATGCAGGTAAAGATTGATTAGCGTCTGGTAAGGGACGCCGGTTTCCTGTGCAAGATTCTTAAAGTAATTGATAGTGCCTTCATCCATACGGAGAGTTACCTGGCGCTTGAGCCTGCCCTGCTAAGAAAATGTCTCTTCTTTGCGGCATTAAGAATGGTAAAAGAAAGGGGTGTCTTCAGGGAAGACTATTGCCGTCTTACCCAAGTGAACGGGATGCAAAAGACGAAAGCATTTGTGGCATTATCGAGAAAACTCTTAAGAGTGATTTTTGCACTTGCGAGAGACGGAGTGATGTATCAGCAGCAAGGGCTTACATTGGCCCTTGCTGCATAACAATGGAAGCAAGGTTGGTAGGGGGATAACCAGGGTCAGGCATGAGGCGGGCGTATGCTCGACCTCCGTCCAAAGAACTTGTTACCCCCTGTCCTTTCATATCTCCGATAAAGCATTATTAGGGCGTTTGACCCTCGAAAAACCAGCAGGGAGACGAAAGGCTAACAGCAGGGATGACCTACCAACTCATTATATAGAAGTTGGATAACAGAAAGAGGAATAAGCGGCAGGTCAGGGCTTGACTTTGTTAAACCAGCCTGACCCCGCCATTGCTCCCTCTCTTATTACATGATGAATTTAATAGGCAGCTACACAGGTTGAGCTATCACCCCTGGATCCCTCGCCCAACATGCAGTCTTTGGGTTTGTTAGTTAGAGGCTTATCATTCTTCCAGTCGGCACTTTCGCAGAGCTTTTTTGTTTTTCCTGAGTAGTTATTACAAAATTCATTCAAGGAACACCCGGAGTCATCAACTTCTAATCCTAACTGAGTATTTGGGCATTTATCATTACGATCAATTTCTCCGTCATTATCGGTATCTTCTCTGAGTTCCATCAATTTATCTAGTTCAGCACTACACTGAGCGAATGGATGGTTTGCTTCAAATGGAAATGGATCACATATATCTCCAATCCAATCATTGTCAGCATCTTCTTGATTGGGGTTGAAATCATTAACACAGTTATCAGTAGCATTATCTATGCCATCAGCATCACTATCTACTCTCGGTTCGCTACCTTCAGCAGCATAAACCCGTAGCTGATTGCTAAATGCCGCTAACAAATAGTTGCCTGAATGGTCGGTAATTAGTTCATAGGCCTCGCCAGTCGTTGGATACTCTTTTAATTTAAGATAGGTTTGCGCATCCCATACGTCTATATGGCCGCTGGTGTGGACAGCATAGGCCGTCTTTCCATCAGGACTGGTGGTAATTTCACGTGGATAAGCTCCAGTAACTAAAGCGCCGAACGGACCAAAAGTTGTGGTGCTGAGCTGACCGATATCGTAAGCATTCGTTATCCAGTTACCACCACCTACAGCGTAGTAAATGTGATTCCCATCTTGGCTAATTGCTAAATCTTGGCCATTACTACCTAGTGACCCGTGAGGGTTACGTATTAGTAAGGATGGGGTATCGGTCGATACATCATACTTTGCAAGTGTTCCGGGCGACAAACCTACATTAGCAAAAAATAAGTAATTGCGGTCCGGACTGATTTCTAACATTCCTTTTGTATATATCGATACATTCTCACTAAATATGGCCGTCACATTGTTAGTTGAAAGATCAACCTGCATGATTCCACTGGTGGTTTGATTC
>MHDW01000213.1:0-1521 GCA_001803645.1 Nitrospirae bacterium GWC2_42_7
CGTTTTTCAGGACAGTTCTCTGGATAAGGACCTTACTGCCAGAGAAAATCTTACGTTTCATGCATATCTTTACAAAGTCCCGAAAGCTGAAAGAAAAAAGAGGGTTGAGGATGCTCTCAAGTTTGTTGACCTTCAGGAGAGAAGTAATGACCTTGTTAAAAAATTCTCAGGAGGTATGAAGCGCAGGCTTGAGGTAGCCAGAGGCCTTATCCACAGGCCTAAGGTGCTTTTTCTTGATGAACCTACTCTGGGGCTTGACCCGCAGAGCAGGGCAAATCTCTGGGAGTTTATAACTGATCTGCCCAAAAAACATAATGTTACCATCTTTATGACAACTCATTATATGGAAGAGGCCGAGGTTTGCGATAAAATAGCTATCATAGATAATGGGAAGATAATTGCCTCTGGTACGCCATCAGAACTGAAAAAGCTGGTTGGCGGAGACGTAATTTATCTTAAGACAAAAGATAACAAAATGGCGATCGAAGAAATTAAGAAACTTTTTGATGCAGAAGCCTATGAAAAGGATGGAGAGATCTACCTTACAGCATTGAAAGGTGATGTCTGCATTCCTAAGATCATCCGTGAACTCGGCGAACATGTCTTGTCAGTAAGGATGCAGAGGCCTACACTTAATGATGTATTTTTGAAATTAACAGGCAAAGAAATTCGCGTTGAAACTGCTTCGCTTGAAGATAATATCAAGGCTGACGTGCGTTCATACAGGAGAAGGCATGATAGAGGCTAATGCTGTTTATGTTATTACAGCAAGGGAATTCAAGAAGTTCATACGCGAAAAAAGCAGGCTGATCTCTACTCTTGCCAGGCCCCTGCTGTGGCTGTTTCTTGTCGGAGGAGGAATGACAAGACTTGTATCAACTGAAGGAGGGGTCTCCTATATCCAGTTTATTTTTCCCGGCATACTCGGCATGACGATATTATTCAGCTCCATATTTTCTTCGATCTCTATAATATGGGACAAGGAATTCGGTTTTATGAAGGAGATACTTGTTGCGCCGGTATCGAGGTTCTCTGTTGTTGTAGGCAAAGCTGTAAGCGGAATGCTCCTCTCTACAATACAGTCTGTTATCATTCTTGCTCTGTTCCCTTTGCTTGGATTCAGTCTTGGATTTGTTCAGATCATACAGGTGATCATGATATGCGCCCTGCTTTCATTTACGATAGCATCATTCGGGATATTGCTTGCTACATTCTATGACAGTTATGAAAGCTTCAGCGTGATAATGAACTTCATAGTCATGCCGATGTTCTTTCTCTCCGGTGCAATGTATCCGGTAAAACTCTTGCCTGCTGTCCTGAAATTTATTGCTCACATAAACCCAGTCACATACGGGGTGGATGCGCTCAAGAATGTGATATTCCCGCTTGAAACCGGAAAGATGAGCCCTGATTTTCCCTTAATGCTTGACGTATCAGTCCTTGCTGTAGCAGCTCTGGTTTTTGTTCTGCTTGCAGGTAAATTTTTCGAGAGAAAAGGGTAGGTCTGTCCTTATCTTTGAT
>MHDW01000213.1:1659-4056 GCA_001803645.1 Nitrospirae bacterium GWC2_42_7
CCATAGGCCCTCAAGGGAGGGGAGATTTCGGATACCCCGCTGTCTCTGCGGCGGGGAGTTTCATTTTTAAAAGGTTGTTCGCAACTGACATCATAAGAGTCTTCCCCTTTTCTTAAATAAGGAAAGATTTCAGTGTTTGTGAAAACTGGAGAAGGCGGTTTTTTTTGTAGCAAAGGTGATAAGAGGAAGGGGTGATCCTGAAGACCACCCCTTCTGAGTAGTGTTTTATTGGCTGTGTGTTTTATACACGCCGGGCACTTCAAACAGGTTTGTATAAGTATTTATGACCTGAGCTGCCTTGTCGCCGGTCGGAATTCCCTTTACAACTTCCCGTGTCTGCATATCAATGACGTAGAGAGCGCCGTCTGAGGCATTCGTTGCATAGGCCTTCTTGCTGTCTGCGCTGAAAACGATATGGCCGACATGGTTGCCGTTGCCGACTGCGATATCTTTGAGTTTGAGCCCTGTGCCGGCATCAACAATGGTGATAACGTTGGAGCCGTAAGGCGTGAGCACTACATATTTGCCATCAGGGGTAAGATACGGATGCCCGATTCCATTTGCTGCTTTGATGGTTCTCACGACCTTCTGCTGAGCAACATCAATGACTGCAACAGTTGAGCCGCCGAATTTCGGGCCAGGGCCGCGATTGCAAAAATAGAACAATTTCCCATCAAGCGTGAATATGCCGTGATGGCCTTCGATGACTTCACCCTCTGAAGTTGAAATCTCAATCTTTTTTATTTCAGTGAATGTTGCCATATTAACAATCGAGACAGACGGTTTTATCTTTGCAGCGTCATTGCCTTCATATACTATCCAGACCTGCTTGTTGTCAGGTGTGGGGATGAAGTAATGCGCAGGGCTGTCGCCATCGATCGTTGCAGCAACTTCGAGAGACGGAATTTTCAGCACATATGCCTTCTTGTCAGCATAGTTCTGGACAAAAGCGTATTTGCTGTCCCAGGTGAATGCAGAGTGCATCATCAGAGGGCCCTTCTGCTCCTTGTTCTGGTGGTCAACTGCAAAGGTCTTCAGCTCCTTGTCTGTCTTTGCATCCAGAAGAACTGCTTTCACTTCTCCGGTGTGATTGATCAGAACATACTTCCCGTCCGGCGTTACGAGAGGATGTTTGACGTTCTTTCCTGTTTTGATATGCGTCAGAGTTTTATGCGTTATTGCATCAATTACTGTTACTGAGTCGCCGCCGTTTTCACCGACATATATCTTCTTCAAATCAGGCGTAAGGCAGGCAAGCCAGCCTGTGGGCCCGGTTTCGCAATGACCTATGACCATGTCCTTTTGCGGATCAACGAATGAAAGGGTCTTCGAGGCCGCATTCGGCACAAAGATCCATTTGGCAACTGCTGCATAGACAGCTGTGCTAAGTCCCATTACAACCAAAGCAACAAGACAATACTTTAGAAATCTCCTCATACATTACCTCCCAAGTTTAATTTTATATATTATGAAAGACAAGAACAGCGTAAGCTCTCCATCACCTCCTCGTTGGAATTACATTTGATATTGCACCTATCATGCCAGCAGGAAAAATGGGATTGATCAGGCGCGACCCTATGGATAAGGCCTTATTAGGTGGCCAAACTTTGACAGGCAGAGGTTGAGGATATATGACAGTTTTAATTATAAAGGCAGAATGCCTGCGCAAAATGCGGTAATCAGCGCATTTTGCGCTAAGACATATTTTTATTTATCCAGCAGTTCACGGACTTTCCTGAGAATCGTATATGCTGACACAGGTTTCGAAACGAACTCAAATCCATTCTCTAAAACACCCTTGCTCTGTATCAGATCAGAGGCATAGCCGCTGATAAATATCGCCTTTATATCGTTTCTTATTTCCTTTATGTCCTCGTAAGCCTCGCGTCCATTTTTCCCGGGCATTATCACATCAAAGATAAGAAGCCGGACAATGTCCTTGTATTGCCTGAATTTGTTCACTGCATCCTCGCCGTCATGCGCTTCAATGACTTTGTAGCCAGCGCCTTCAAGTATTTGCCTCATCAGCGTCCTGACGCCTGCATCATCCTCGGCAATCAGTATTGTTTCAGCGCCGCCTTTTGGAATGACGGTTTCTTCAGGTGTTGTTTCGAATTGCTTTGATTTGACAAGAGGCAGATATATCCTGAATGTTGTGCCTTTTTTCAATTCGCTGTGACACTCTATGTAGCCGTTGTGTTGTTTCACTATGCCGTATACTATCGAGAGTCCCAATCCTGTGCCTCTACCCATCTCCTTGGTAGTGAAATATGGCTCGAATATCCTCATCCGTGTTCTTTCATCCAGCCCCATGCCGGAATCGGCAACAGAGACGAGAACATATCTGCCTGTCTCTCCAAATCCATGGAGGCCGATGAAGGCCTTGTCTATGGTCAC
>MHDW01000213.1:4072-6443 GCA_001803645.1 Nitrospirae bacterium GWC2_42_7
TTCATCAGCACCTGCTCTATCTGTCCGCTGTCCGCCATCACCAGCAGGCCTGCTCCTGACCTCAGGACTTTGAAATCAATGTCTTCGCCGATAATCCTTGCGAGCATTTTTTTGAATCCTTCAATAATCCCGTTTATATCCACCGGCTTCAGTTCTATAGCCTGTTTCCTGCTGAAGGCAAGAAGTCCTCTGGTTAGCTGTGCCGCCTTTTCACCTGCGCCGAGGATCTCTTTGAGTTGCAGCAGAAAGGGATCATCGGCCTTCATATTCATCTTCATAAGTTCGCCATAGCCTATGATTATGTTGAGCATATTATTGAAGTCATGTGCAATGCCTCCTGCAAGCGTCCCTATCGCCTCCATCTTCTGTGCATGGCGGAGCTGTTCTTCGAGCCTTCTTTTTTCCGATATATTGTTCAGAGTCTCTATGACCGCAAACACATCACCAGCCGGGCTGAACATGGGGTAGGACTTTGTTTCAACATAAACAGGAAGTCCTTCACTGTCAAAATGCGTATGGATAGCAACATGTGGACTCCCTGTCCTGAAGGTAAGAGCAGGCGCGCATTCCTCTCCTTCATAAAAGCAGGGCCTGCTAAGATGATGTGAGACTTCATAGCAGTATTTGCCAGTAATATTCTCGTGCCTGCACTTTACCTGTTCGCAGTAGGCCTTGTTTGCAGATATTATCCTGAAGTCCCTGTCAACAACAATGAAGCCCTCGCCAACGCTTTCAAGGATATTTTTAATGAAGGACTCGCTTTTTCTCAGGGCGTCCTGTGCTTTTTTAATCTCTGTAATATCATAAAGGGTTGAACGGCTCATGATAAAATTTCCTGAAGCATCACACAGGACGGTTGCGCTTAACAGCACGTTCATAACAGAGTTGTCTTTACGCACGAGTTCGAATTCAAGGTCTTTCACCCATCCCCGCTCCTTAAACTTCGGGAAATTCTCCTGGAAGGTCTGCAGGCTGTTGGGCGTGATAATGTCAGAAAACTTTTTTTTGCCGAGGACTTCCTCGCGCGAATAACCCAGCCATTTTAGCTCCGTATCATTAATATTTACGAACATGCCGTCTTTGTCCAGAGAATGATATCCGCAGGGAGCATTGTTGTAGAGGTCGAATATGTCATCAGCAGATTTTTGCAGTTCAAGAGCAGAACGTTCCATTGTTTTTTTCGCCTGCTGTGTCTCAGTCATGTCGCGCAGGACCTGAACCAGATGAACAACCTCGCCCTTTTTATCTCTGACAGGTGAGGAAGTAATGCTGAACGTTTTTTCTGCGCCGTCAGGCATGGTATGGGCATGCACGACCGATGTTGCCTTGTTGTTTTGGAATGCTTCGGCATGGGGGCAGATGATCTCATGAATACATTTTGCGGGGCAGGGCGAGGAACATCCATGCGCCAGGTCATGGCATTTTCTGCCTGCAACATCTTCAGTCTTAAGGCCGCACAGATCGAGCATTGCCTTGTTGGCAAAGACGATCCTGAAGTCCTTGTCAATGACAAGAACACCGTCTGAAATTATGTTGAAGATCTCATAGTTTGAGTGAAGCATGTTCTCATTTTTTTCATTGTTCATGTCTGGTCACCTTTGTTTGAAAAAATCGGCGCGTCATTTCTTACTCTATGGATATATCCATGGAATTGAGCTTTCTCCTGAGTGTGCTGTAGTCGATTCCGAGTATTCTGGCAGCCTTGCTCTTATTGCCGCCTACGGACTTTAAGACATCAGAAATATGAAGCCGCTCAAGATCAAAAAGAGTGAGATTCTTGGGATACGCTTCAGCGCTCTCCGGCAGCGGTTCGTTTTCAATTTTGATTTCCTCAGGCAGATCATCTATTCCGATGAGATCATCATCCGTTAGCGTAATCGCTCTTTCAATAACATTCTCAAGCTCTCTCACATTGCCTTCCCATTTATATCTTTTAAGCAGCTCTTCTGCATCCTTGTTAATGCCTGAGATATTCCTTTCCATTTTGGAAGAGAATTTTCTGATAAAATGTCTGATGAGAAGCGGGATGTCTTCTTTTCTTTCCCGCAAGGGCGGGATCTCGATGGGGATGACGTTCAACCGGTAATAAAGGTCTTTTCTGAAAGCGCCTCTGTCCACAGCATCTTTGAGATATTCATTTGTAGCAGCAATGACCCTGACATCAACGGTTATTGTCTCTTTGCCTCCGAGCCTCATAAAGCTGCGCTCCTGCAAAAATCTGAGCAGCTTTACCTGCATCATGGGACTTATGCTGCTGACCTCATCGAGAAATATCGTGCCGCTGTCAGCTGCCTCAAACAAACCTGTTTTTCTGTTTACTGCTCCTGTAAAGGCGCCTTTTTCGTAACCGAACAACTCTGATTCCAAAAGA